>SLLM01000267.1 GCA_007134055.1 Ectothiorhodospiraceae bacterium
AGTCCATCATGAATCAGGATGCTGACACACCCCGGGAAGGGCGCTTCGCCGTCGTGGATCGGTGCATCCATTTCATGGCGCGGTGGTCGGATCGCCTGGCGGCGTTCATCTGTGCCTCTCTCATCGTCACCACGACCGCCTCCATGGCCTTGTACCAGCTGGGCATCGTCTTCCCGTGGCTCGACGACGTGCTGCGCATGCTGCTCATCTGGCTGGTCTACCTGGGCGCGGTGTCGCTGTGCCTGCGCAACGAACACATCTCGATGGACGCCTTCAACATGATGATGCCGCAGTCCGTGCGCAAGGTGGTCGCCGTGCTGACGGCCCTGCTCGCCATCGGCCTGTGCTCGTTTATCGCCAAGATCGGCTACGACAGCATGATGATCACCATGCAGTTCGGCCAGTTGCTGCCCAGCGGCTACATACCCGCCTGGCCGCAGTCGCTGGCGATCCCGCTCGGCTTCGGCCTGATGACCATCGCCTATCTCAGCTACCTCTGGTTCCTGCTCAGCGGCAGGATGTGGGCGCCACCGAGCGAGGTGGAGAAGTACGTCGAAAAACACACCGGGGAGAAATAGTGTCCCGTTCCATCGACAGCTTGCCATTCGGCGCGGCGCGGCGTGGCGTGACCAGGGCGCCGACACGAACGTGGATCAGTGATGGCGCCGGGTGGCCAGGCCGGGCTGTGATGCGTCCTGCTGGATTGCCTGGGCGCAACCATGGCCGGTCAAGACGGCAAGTGATCAGCGCGGCGGGGTACTAGCATGCTGGCCACTCTCGGGATCGGCGCTTTCGCGCTCCTGTTCCTCGGTGTCCCCATCTGGATCATCTTCCTGCTGATGGCCACCGTCGCCGTCTACCTCTCCGGGGTCTCCATGGAGGTAGTGGTACAGGGCTTGACCGGCACGATCAACAAGCTGGTACTGCTCGCCATCCCCGGGTTCATCTTCGCCGGCGGCGTCATGGGCCGGGGCGGCATGGCCAAGCGGCTGATCAACTGGCTGTCCGCCCTGCTCGGGCGGGTGCCGGGAGGTCTGCCGCTAACCACCATCGGGGGCGCGGAAGTGTTCGGCGCAATCTCCGGATCCAGCGCCGCGACCGTGGCCGGGCTCGGCCGCATCCTCTATCCGGCGCTGCGCAACAACCGCTACAGCGAGCGCTTTTCCCTGGGCCTGATCACGTCCTGCGGCGCCATCGCGATGATTCTCCCTCCCAGCATCACGATGATTCTCTTCGCGGTCATGACCAACGCCTCGGTCGGCAGACTCTTCATCGCCGGCATCATCCCCGGGCTCGTAATCGGCGTGTGCGTGGCAATCTATTGCATTGTTCACTCGCACAGGCACGGCATCACCTCGGGACGGACCTGGAGCCTGCGGGAGATCCTGCGCACCACCAGGGAAGTATCCTGGACCCTGGGCGCACCGGCGCTGATATTCATCGGCATCTACGGCGGCTACATGACGCCCACGGAAGCGGCGATGGCCGTCTCCGTCTACGCGGTTTTCGTCTCGATCTACGTCTACGGGGACCTCAACTGGCGGGACATCTGGGACATCACCCGCGAGACGTCCATGCTGTCGGCAAAGATATTCGTCATCATCGCCGCGGCCGGGGTGTACTCCTGGCTGCTCGCCGCCGAAGGGGTGCCGGGCAAGATCGGCGGCCTTATCGATGCCTGGAACCTGTCGCCGATCGAAGTGCTGCTGATCATCAACCTGCTGCTCCTGATCATCGGCATGTTCATGGATCCCAACTCTGCCATCCTGCTGTTCACGCCGCTCCTCTGGCCGATGGCCGAGCAGGCCGGCGTCGACCTGATCCATTTCGGCATCATCTTCACCGTCAACCTGGCGGTGGGCATGTTCACGCCGCCGTTCGGCCTGAACATCTTCGTCGCCTGCAGTATTTTCAACGTGTCCTCGACACGCATCACGCGCGGCATCATTCCGTTCTTTCTTTGCTACCTGCTCGGATTGATGCTGATCACCTACATTCCCGCGCTGTCCCTGACGCTGCCCCGCCTTCTCTGGGATTAGGAGCACACGACGATGCACGAATTCGAAATGCCACAGGAATACGTCGAGCGGGTGATTGCCCGTCAGGGGCGCGCGCACACCTGCGAGAGCTTCGACGGACCAACCACCGCGCTGCTGGTGGTGGACATGCAGAACTATTTCGTCGATGAACGCTACCAGGCCGCCTCCCCGACCGCCAGGGACAACGTCCCCAGCATCAACCGCCTCGCCGAAGCGATGCGGCAGGCCGGCGGCCGCGTGATCTGGGTACAGAACGCAGCCCCCTGGGAGTCGGAACGCAGCTGGGCGACCCAGAAGGAACGCTATCTTCCGGAAAAGGCCAGGCTGCGCTGGGAAGCCATGCAGCCTGAAGCGGAGGGATTCCGTCTCTGGCCCCGGCTCGAGGTTCACGACAACCACGACCTGCGGGTCGTAAAGCGCCGCTACAGCGCCTTCACCCGCGGCTCGTCCGATATCGAGATCGTACTCCAGGATCATGGACTGCAGACGCTGCTCATCACCGGAGTCGCCACCAACGCCTGCTGTGAGTCCACCGCCCGGGACGCCATGATGCTGAACTACCGCGCAGTCATGGTCTCCGACGGCTGTGCCGCCGTGACCGACCGCGAGCACGCCGCCGCCCTGGAGAACTTCTATCTCTATTTCGGCGATGTGCTGACCACCAGCGAGGTCATCGAGCGCCTGCGGCCCGGAGCCGCCTGACGAGACATTCCCGATCCACCGGCCGCTACGGGGATCGGGGAACACGGCACCGCAACCCATGCTGTGCCGGCCCTGCAAACGTGCACGATACAGAGGTGAACCCGTGGACCCGTCGATCGAAGACATCCGAAGTATTCTCAGGATTTTCCTTGACTCGGAACTCGAGGAACTGCGCCTGGAGGTCGGCAACGTCCGCCTTGCGGTCACCAGAAGCGGTGCCGGAAACCTGAGCATCCAGCCCTTCAGCTCACCGGCCCCGGCTGCGGCGAGTGCTCCCGGACAGACGCCGGCCGCCGACTCCGCGCCGGCAGTGGGGGAACCATCCGCTGCCACGCCGTCGGCGCAGGAAACGACCGCACCGACCCCCGCGCCTACTGCCGGGCGGGAAGGGCTCGTGGCAGTGACGGCACCGTCGGTCGGCGTATTCTACCGGCGTCCGTCCCCGGACCAGCCGGCCTATGTCGAGGTCGGTAGCACCGTGTCGGAGAAGGACACCGTGTGCCTCGTCGAGGTGATGAAACTGTTCACCGGCGTGACGGCACCGTGCAAGGGGCGGATCGCCGAAATCCTGGTCGAGGATTCCGCCATGGTGGAATACGGTCAGCCGCTCATGTACATCGATCCGGACTGATCCGGCAGAGGCGCACCCCGATGGCTAGAACGATCAATATCATCGAAACCACCATGCGTGACGGTCAGCAGTCGTTGTGGGCGACGCGCATGACAACCCCCATGATGCTGCCGATTCTGCCGGTCATGGACCGCGCGGGCTTCGAGGCGATCGAGTGCATGGGAACGGCGGTCATGGATTCCTGCGTGCGCTACCTCCAGGAGAACCCCTGGGAACGCCTGCGGCTGCTCAAGGAACACATGCCCACGACCCCCCTGCAGATGATCACCATCTGCCTCGGTTTCAGCGTCGGCAAGGCGCAGATGCCGGACGACATCCTGGAACTGTTCTTCCTGCGGTGCGCGGCGAACGGAATCGATCGCTTCTTCGTCATGGACGGCCTCAACGACATCCGCAACTTCGAGGTGCCCATACGCGCCATTCACAAGGCCGGGGGCACGGTACTCGGGGGCATCGTCTACTCGATAAGCCCGGTACATACCGACGAGCATTTCGTGGAGAAGACCAGGGAACTGGTGGAACTGGGATCGGACATCATCGTGCTGAAGGATCCCAACGGCGTCCTCACGCCGGAACGGGTCCGGGTCCTGGGCCCGAAGATGCAGGAGGTCGCCGGTGAACGCCCCCTGTACTGCCACTCCCACTGCGTCACGGGGCTTGGCCCGGCGACCAATCTCGAGGCCATAGACTACGGCGCCGGGACGATCTGGACCGCTGCCCGGGCGCTTGCCAACGGCTCGTCGCTGCCGGCGAGCAGCTCCATGGTCAGGCACCTCAGGCGTGCCGGCTATGACGTGAACATCGACACCGATGCCTTGCAGCAGATCGACGATCACTTCCTGGCTGTCGCAAAGCGGCACGAGAAGCCGATCGGCCAGCCGGCGGAATATGATCCCTCGTTCTACGAGCACCAGATGCCCGGCGGCATGATCTCCAATTTCCGCGCCCAGATGGCACAGGTCGGGCTGGAAGACCGGCTGGAAGAAGTGTTCGCCGAGATCCCCTCGGTGCGGGAAGACCTGGGCTGGTCGCTGATGGTCACCCCATTCTCGCAAGTGATCGGTACGCAGGCGGCGCTGAACGTTCTCTATGGCCGCTACGAGGTCACCCTGAACGAGGTGGATCAGCTGATGCTGGGCTACTACGGGAAGACTCCGGCACCGGTAAACCAGGACCTGCTCGACACCATTGCCGCCCGCACCGGCATGAAGCCAGTCAGCGAACGCCCCGGACTGGTGGTGGATCCGGTTCTCAAGCGCATTCGCAAGGAGAAAGGGCCGGGGATGTCCGACGAGGAACTGCTGCTCGAGTACCTGTTCATGCCCGAGCACCTGCGTGCCTTGCGTGCCGCCGGGCCGATCCCGCGGGAGGACTCGGTACCGGGATCCCTGGTGGATCTGGTGCGTGACGTGGCAAACCGAAAGGATGTCAAGCGGTTCCATCTGGTGATGTAACCGCTCCGGCCGGCGCACCCACACACGCCGGCGAACGATCTCGAACAACGGGAGTATGCGCGTGAGCGACACAATCCGATCCGACCAGGCCCACGAGCCCGCCGTGCCACCGGAGGGAATATCCCGGGTCCTGATCGCCAATCGCGGCGAGATTGCCGTGCGGATCATTCATGCCTGCCGTGCCCTGGGGATCGAAACCGTGCTGGTGATCTCGGAAGCTGATCGCGACAGCATGGGCGCACAGCTCGCCGACCGGACCGTCTGCACCGGACCGGCCTCGGCGAGCGCGAGCTACCTGAATCACGAACGCATCATTGCCGCCGCCCTCGGCGCCGCCTGCGACGCCCTGCATCCCGGCTACGGATTCCTGTCGGAAGACCCGCGCCTGGCGGAACTCTGCGCGGAGCACGGCATAAACTTCGTCGGTCCGCGGGCGGAACACATCCGCTCAATGGGCAACAAGCTGGAAGCGCGTGCGGCTGCCCGGGAATTCGGCGTACCGATCCTGCCCGGCTCGGAGAAGGTGCACACCCACGAGGAGGCGGTAAAGACCGCGGAACGGATCGGCCTGCCGATCATGATGAAGGCCGCCGCCGGAGGCGGGGGCCGCGGCATGAAGATCGTCACCGATCTCGCCGACGTGAAATCGACCTTCATGGCGGCGGCGGCCGAGGCCAGGGCCGCATTCGGCGATGACAGCCTGTATCTGGAACGCTACATAGCCAACGCCCGCCACGTTGAGGTGCAGGTGCTCGGCGACCGCTACGGGAACGTCATCCACCTCGGCGAGCGGGACTGCTCCTTGCAGCGGCGCCACCAGAAGCTGGTCGAGGAGGCGCCGGCACCGGCGATCAGCGATGCCCTGCGAGAGGAAATCCGGGAGGCAGGCGTCACCCTGGCCCGCAGCATCGGCTACGAGAACGCCGGAACGGTGGAGTTCATCCTCGATGGCGACGCCGGGTCCTTCTACTTCCTGGAGATGAATACCCGGATACAGGTGGAGCATCCGGTCAGCGAAATGATCACCGGCATCGATCTGGTGCAGGAGCAGTTCCGCGTGGCTCGCGGCGAGAGGCTGCGCTTCTCGCAAGCGGACGTGGTGTTTCGCGGCCACGCCATCGAGTGCAGGATCAATGCGGAGCTGCCGGCCGAGGGATTCCGGCCCAGCCCCGGACGCATCCGGACCTGGCGACCACCGCAGGGGCCGAACATCCGCGTGGACAGCCACTGCTTCGAAGGCTACACCGTGCCGCCCCATTATGACTCCATGATCGGCAAGCTGATCGTCTATGGGGTTGATCGGGAGGAAGCACTGCAGCGCATGCAGCGGGCACTGGCACAATTCCACGTCGCCGGCATCGGCACCACCATCGCCTTTCTCGACTACGTCATGAACCAGCCGGATTTCCTCGCCGGAAAGGTCAACACCAGGCTGGTGGAGGAGCTGATCGAGCGCATGGAACGGCAGGACGGCCAGGCGGAGCCGGCGTCAACCTAGTGTCGTGAATCATGCGTTCGTTGCGCTGCTGCGGCCGCGAGGCGTGGCCTGCCCGGGCGGTGCCCGCACGCCGGGCCACGTCCGCGTGGCCGGCTGATCAGCGCACCGTCACGAAGGCGTGACCCTGTGACTGCAGATCGGCGTATCCCCCGGCAAGCCGCACCGGGATACCCTCTGGGTGATCGTCAGGAAGGATTGGTGTTGCCGTCGCCCTTCGCGGCAACGGCTTCATCGGCAAGATACTTGTCCAGCGTCGTGAGAAAGCGCCGGGTCAGGTACTTCGTCACGCCACCCAGCACCCGCTGCCCTACGCCTGCCACGAGTCCGCCCACATCACCGGTTCCGGTATACACCATCCGTGTTTCGGAGTCGGACACCTCTTCCAGTTCGAACGCCGCCCGGCCGGTGGCATGCCCGATGGTGCCGCTGCCTTCCATCTGCATGTGGCACTCAGCCGGCTCCACCTTGTCGGTCAACGCAATCTTGCCGGTAAAGGTGCCACCGACCGATGCGACCTGCAGCTTGAGACTGGTTTCGTAGACATCCTCGCCGATCTGCTCCATGCCAGTGCAACCCGGAAGGCAGACAGTCAGCACTTTCGGATCATTGAGATGCGTCCAGAGAACCTCGCGGGGGACGGGAAACGTGTGTTCGCCGTTGAACTTGATTTCCATCGGTCAACTCCCGTCAATGGTTCCGGCCGCAGCCGCAACCGGCCGCGAGGAACAGGCCCGCCGCGGTCTCGCCAAGAATCATCCGTTCTTCCGCTGCGTCCAGGGCGGCCGACCGCACCACCTGCTGTGGCGCCGGGTCACCGATGGGGAACGGCTGGTCGGATCCGAGCATGAGCCTTCCGGCCCCGGCCACGTCGCGGAGGAAGCGCAGGGCGGCGGGCTCGAAAACCACCGTATCGAAATACAGCTTGCGGAACTCCGCCTGCGGATCCGCAAGCTCCCGATGCAGCTCCTGGTTCCGCCGGAGCCGACCCAGAATGAAGGGCAGCGCCGCCCCGCCGTGGGAGAGGACGACGTTCATGCCCGGAAAGCGGGTAAGATGGCCGGCGTACAGGAGCCGGGCAACGGCTATGGTGCTGTCCGTGACCCGCCCCACCGCATTTACCAGGCCGTAGTCGGCCAGGCGGTCGTCACCGCAGGCGAACATTGGATGGATGAACACGGTCGCATTGCGGTCCGAGGCCGCCTGCCAGAAGGGATCAAGATCCGGATCATCCAGGCCGCCCCCGACCCCCCTGGGCTGGGTGCCGATCATGGCGCCGGGAAACCCGGCATCCATGGCCTCGTTCAGGATCCGGGCGGCAAGTCGCCCGTCCTGCAGCGGTACGCTCGCCAGCGGCACGAACTCTGCCACATCCGTCGTCGCAGTCAGCATGTGCTCGTTCAGCAGCCGGCTCCATGCCGCCCCCTCGTCCGCCGGCAATTCGTACCCGAACATGTCCAGCCAGCCACCCACCACCTGGCGGTCGATGCCCTGCTCCGCCATCCAGTCGATGCGGGAGGGGGCATCGCTGAGCCTGGGAGAGACCGGGCGCGTCGGCGCGCCACCGGCAAAGGAGAGCTGGAGGCCCTTGTCGTTGCGCTTCACGCCCACCGAGGGAAACTCCCGCTGGCCCTCATGGAGGACGTCGAGGAGTGCCGGGGGCACATAGTGCGCGTGTATATCGATGATCATGGCACGGGTTCTCCGCGTGGTTGTCGGGGATCCAGGCCGGATGACGACGCCGTTGCCATCACCACACCGCCGCCCGGGGCGTGTTCTACTGCGGCCCTGCCCAGGGTACAGCCCTTGCGTTTCCGGCGGTCCCCGTGCCGGTTTCCTCCGCTGCGGCGATCCGGTCCCCCAGCGCCCCGGGCCATAACGGAATCTCGTTGACCTCGAGGCCAATGGCCGCGAGGGCGTCGTTGACGGCACTGACCACCGCGGCGGGGGCGCCGAGATAGCCGGATTCGCCGGAGCCCTTCTGACCGAACGTGGTCAGCGGCGAGGGGGTGCAGTGACTGACGATGCGGATGTCCGGGATCTCGTGCGCCGAGGGGAGGAGGTAGTCCATGAAGGACTGGCTCACCAGCTGCCCACTGGGGTCGTAGCTGAAACGCTCATACAGCGCCGCACCGATGCCGTGGGCAACTCCGCCGTAGGTCATGCCGTGGACGATGTCCGGGTTGATCACCGTGCCGCAGTCGTGGCCGACCACGTAGCTCCGCAGGCTGATCAGCCCTGTCTCCCGGTCCACCTCCGCCAGCACCAAGTGGCCCTCGAAGGCGTAGCAGGGGTACATCTGCACCCGGCCGTCGTCGCCGGGCAGCGTACCCCCGCCCGGCACCTCCCAGACGAAGGCTGCCTGCAGCCCGGGCTCCATGCCATCCGGCATGAGGTGGTACTTGCGATGAGCAATGGCAACGATTTCCTTCCAGCTCAGGCCGCGCTCCGGCGTACCACGCACATGGACCGCGCCCTCACTGTACTCCACGTCCGCCGTGCTCACGCCAAGGTTGTGGGCACCGATGGCAACCACAGCCTGACGGATCCTGCGCGCGGCCCCGGCCCCGGCCCCGCCCAGCATGATGGCCATGCGGCTTCCCACCGGACTGTTGCTCGGCAGGGCGTTGAGCGAATCGGCATGCACCACGCGCACGGTGTCCGGGTCCCGCTCCAGAACCTCCCCGATGACCGTCGACAGCAACGTCTCGTGTCCCTGGCCGGAGGAGGACGTGCCCATGACGGCGGTCACGGAGCCACTGAGATCCACCCGGACCATGCAGGAATCCATCCATGTGGTGGTCTCGTTCCTGGTATTGAGGAGGGGTTCGAAACTGGAATTGCCGCCGCTGGGCTCCAGACAGGTGGCGATGCCGATCCCGGCCAGCCGCCCTTCCCGGCGCAGCTCATCCCTGCGGGCTACCAGGGCAGGATAATCAACGGCATCCAGCACCTTGTCCATCACCGCGTGGTAATCGCCGCTGTCGTAGGTCGAACCACTCGGGATCAGGTACGGGAACTGGTCGGCGGCAATGAAATTGCGACGCCGCAGCTCCAGGCGCTCGATACCGAGCTGTCGGGCAATTCTGTCCATGCCCATCTCGATGGCGAAGTTCGTCGGCGACTGGCCGAATCCGCGCACCGCTTCCTGGACCGTCTTGTTGGTAGCGACGGAAATCGCCTCATACTCCACTGCGCGGATCGTGTAGGGGCCGACTATGGCGCCGACTGGTTTGCCCAACTGCAGGGGGGCACGACCAGCATAGGCGCCGAGGTCATCCAGCGCGCGCATTTTCATCGCCCGGACCGTGCCGTCGCTGTCGAACGCGAGGCTCACGTCGAAGATGCGGTCCGGTCCGTGCGCATCACCGCCGCGCATGTTCTCCAGCCGGTCCTCTATGAGGCGCACTGGTACCCGCAGGGTGCGGGCCAGGTGGCCGACCAGCACGCTGTGCTTGATCCCCCGCTTGACCCCGTAGCTGCCGCCAACATCCACGTCGAAGTGCACCCGGACCGCGTTCCCCGGCAGCCGCAGCGCGTTGGCCAGGTGATCCGGGAACTTCGGCATCTGGATGGACGCCCACACGTCCAGCAGCTCTGCCGATTCATCCCAGCGCGCCACCACACCGAAGGTCTCGATGGGAACCGTGGAACTCCGATGCCAGCGCGCGCGGTAGCTGATCCGGTGGTCTGCGGCAGCAAACTCCTCCGCCACCGCTCCCCAGTTCCAGCGCTTGCGCAGCAACACGTTACTGCCCTGGTCCACGTGCACCAGCGGCGCGTCAGGGAGCACCGCCTGCTCGGGATCGACCACCGGTTCCTGCGCCTCGTAGTCGACCGCCACAAGTTCGGCGGCATCCTCGGCCAGGTAGCGGTCCTCGGCGACCACCGCGGCGACCCATTCCCCCACGTAGCGGACTTCGCCTGCGGCGAGCGGATAGCGGCGAACGCCGGGTACATGGATGCCCGTGTACAGTGGATCGGTTGCCCGCGCAAGTTCGTCGCCGGTAAGGACTCCGAGCACACCTGGGGCGCCCAGGGCCGCACTCGTGTCAATGCCGCGAATCCGCGCCCGCGCGTACGGGCTGGTCACAAGGGCGACATGTTTCATCCCCGGGAGGTCCACATCAGCAACGAAACGGCCCTGCCCGGTGAGAAAACGCCGATCTTCCTGCGGCCGTCTCTTGCGGGATATGTACCGGAATCCGGACCGTGGTTCACTCGTCATGATCTGCCACCTGCGCCGTGGACGACCGGGACGCCAGGCGAATCGCCTCGATGATCTGCTGATAGCCGGTGCACCGGCACAGGTTGCCGCTGATGGCTTCCCGGATCTCCTCGTCGGTAGGGGTGACCGTCTCCTCAAGCAACGCTTGCGCAGCGATCAGCATTCCGGGCGTGCAATACCCACACTGCAGGCCATGCGCCTCCCAGAAGGCATCCTGCAGGACGCTCAGGTTACCGGACGCATCCGCAAGCCCCTCCACGGTGACGATATCCGCCGCGTCCGCCTGCACCGCGAACATGAGACAGGACCGGATCGGGCGACCATTGAACAGGACCGTACACGCCCCACAGACCCCGTGCTCACAGCCGACGTGGGTCCCGGTCTGGCGCAGCACGTCCCGCAGCAGGTCGACGAGGGTCATCCGGGCCTCCACGCATGCCTGTTGCGGGCGGCCGTTGACGGTGACAGTTACCTCATGCTTCGACATCCGGCCCCTCCCCCTTGCGGCGGGCCTCGGCCCGGGCTTCGCGAATGGCGCGCGCCGCCAGTGTAGCGGCCAGCCGGCGGCGGTAATCCGCCGACGCGTGGAGATCCGACTCCGGATCCACCATCTCGCGAACCACGTCCGCGGCGGCGGTGATATCCGCTTCACTGACCGTGGTTCCGACCAGCCCCTCGGCAGCAGCGTCGATGCGGACCGGGGTAGCCGCGGCGCCGCCGATGCCGATCGCGGCACGCCGGCAGATCCCGTCCTTGTCGAGCACCAGCTGCACCGCCGCCGACGCGAGCGCGAAATCACTGCGGCGCGGACTGGTCTCCTGGAATCCCGTTCCCTGCCAGCCTTCAACCTGCCACACGGGGAACTGCACCTGGCGGATGAACTCGTTGGGCATCAGGGTCGTGATCATGGGTCCCAGGAAAAATTCGTCGGCCGGTACGATCGTGTCACCGTCACTGCTGCGGGTGACCACGGAGCCACCGAGGGTAAGCATCACGAGGCCGATCTCCGCTGACGGGTCGGCGTTGGCGATGCTGCCCCCGATCGTGCCCCGATTGCGTGTCTGAACATGGCCGACAAAGGACAATCCCTTGCGCAGCAGTGGCAGCTGCAGGCAAACCAGTTCGCTGCGTTCCGCCTCTGCCTGGCGCGTACAGCTGCCGAGCAGCAACGCGTCGGTAGTGCCCTCGATGCCCTGCAGCCCGGGCACCGCGTTGATATCCACCAGCAGCGCCGGGCGGGTGAGACGCATGGCCAGCAGCGGCACCAGCGTCTGCCCCCCGGCAATCACCTTGCCGTCCTCCGCCGCATCGTCAAGCATGCGACATACTTCGTCGACGCTACCGGCGCGGACGTAGTCGAAATCCACCGCCTTCATCGGCAGAATCTCCGTATGGCGCCGAACCTCCTCACCTGAGAACCGGCGAAAAGTCCGTCGCAGTCAGCACCACCGCGCTCTGGCTCTCGAGCAGGGGCCCATCCACTTCGCTTTCCTGCTTGACCCGCCGCCAGTCCGGATCGCTGGCGAAACTGCTCCAGGCGACCTCCCGGGCCGATTCGCTCTCGAAGCAGACCATGTAGACCAGTTCTTCCGGGCGCTCCACGGGTTCCCAGCAGCCCACCACCTCGATGCCGTGCCGGTTGAAGAACGCCAGGGTATGGTCCCGGAAGCGCTCCTTCAGCTGCTGGGCACGATTCGCCGCAGGCGTATAGGTGCGAATTTCGTACAGCATGGCTGACCCCTGATTGATATAATACATTATCAAGCCGGTTCATCCCCGGCCATACACGCGCATCGCCATCAACGCCGCTCCCGAAGGACAATCTGACATCAGATGCTGCCGCAAGGGGATCGGAATCCGGCATCGTTCGCGCCGTTAGCCGGAAGGTATAACCCATTCCATTTATCTGTCAATATACCACTTGATACGATACAAGATCACATATTGTGCTATAACTAAACACGCGCGGCGCGGTCTTGAACGGCAACCGAAGGGCTTCCCATGCAGGCAGCAGTAGACGATGTCATATTGAATTGTCGCATCGAAGGCAATGAAGACGGTGAATGGCTCGTCCTGAGTCACGCGATCGCCACCAACCTGTCGGCATGGGACGAGCAGGTACGCCACCTGGGGGAGCACTACCGGATCCTGCGCTACGATGCCCGCGGCCACGGTGGCAGTTCAGTGCCAGGGGATGCATATCGAATGACCGACCTGGTCGGTGATGCGGTGAAACTGCTCGACCATTTCTCCATCGACAGGGCGCACTTCGTGGGCATGTCAATGGGGGGGATGACGGCACTCGGCCTCGCCATCGGGCACGGGGACCGGCTACTCAGCATCGGTGTATGCGACGCTCGCCCCGACGCGCCTCCGGCCTTCCGCGACCCGTGGGACGAACGCATTGCGCTGGCACGCAGCGGCGGCATGCAGCAGCTTGCCGAACCGACCCTCCGGCGCTGGTTCCTGCCGGAAACCTTCGAGACAAGACCGGACGTTATCGATACGTTCGCGACAATGATACGATACACGCCGGTGGACGGATTCGTCGGCTGCGCACGCGCGCTTCAGGGGCTGGACTACGAGCAGCATCTGGAGCGGATTGACGTCCCGACCCTGCTCCTTGCCGGTAGCGCGGACGGGGTCATTCCGGAGATCAACGAACGTATGGAGCAGTCCATTCCCCAGGCGACGCGCGTCGTTGTCGATGACGCCGGGCACATTTCCAACGCCGAACAGCCCGGACTGTTCAATCGGGCCCTTGGCGATTTCCTGGCTTCCACCCGCCATGACCGCGGGGACCGGTAACCGCATGGCCGAATGGATACCATCACGGCTGCGGCGCAATGGGCCCAGGTACCTGGCAATCGTGGACGCCCTGCAGAACGACCTCCAGAACGGTACGCTTTACGCTGGTACGCGCCTGCTCCCCCACCGTGAACTCGCCAGCCGGCTTGGCCTGAGCATCGGCACCATCAGCAAGGCGTATGCCGAGGCGGAGCGGCGCGGCCTTGTGGTGGGCATGGTCGGCCGGGGGACGTTCGTGCGCCACCGCAGTGGCTCCGGCTCTGCCAGCCAGTCCGCGCATTCGGCCGCGATTCCGCTGGACCTCAATGTTCCACCCCCCGGGCCCGAGATCGAGCTGCTGTCCGAACGCTTTGCGGCGCTGCCGGAGCACCCGGATTTCCGCAATCTGTTCGCCTACCTGCCGCACCAGGGACTGCGGCGCCATCGCGAAGCCGCATTGCAGTGGATCGGCCCGCACTTTACGCCACCGCTTGACCAGCTCCTGATCTGCCAGGGTGCTCAGCACGCCATGTCCCTGGCCTTCTCCCTGGTCACAAGGCCCGGCGATACGGTGCTGGCGGAATGCCTTACCTACTCCGGGATGAAGGCGCTCGCAGCGCATCGCGGCATCAATCTGGTCGGGCTGGCCATCGACCGCGAGGGGCTGCTTCCGGACGCGCTGGAAGAGGCGTGCAAGCGCACAGGCGCCAGGGTTCTCTACACGATGCCGACGCTGCACAGCCCGACGGCTTCCACCATGTCCCGCCAGCGCCGCATCGAGATCGCGGAGATCGCGGAGCGCTACGACCTGCTGGTGATCGAGGATGACGTCTACCACTTCCTGGCACCCGCGACGCCGCCGCCGGTCGCGGCGCTGATCCCGGAGCGCTGCTTCTATGTCAGTAGCCTCTCCAAGTGCGTGGCTCCCGGTCTGCGGGTCGGGTTCCTCGTGCCTCCCGCCAGGTACCTTGACCGCGCCGTGCTCGCCATGCGCGCGACTGCCTGGATGGCAACGCCGGCAATGGTCGAGGTGGGATGCGGCATGATCGACAACGGCTCCCTCTGGAAGCTCGCCGAGAAGCGCCGTAGCGAAGCGGCTCAACGGCGGAACGTGGCATACGAGATACTGGGAGAGGGCCTACCTCCGGTGGGCGATGCCGACGCAGCCGGTTTTCACCTGTGGCTCCCCCTGCCGAAGGGATGGACTGCGGGCCAGTTCGTATTGTCCGCCCGGCGCGACGGCGTCAACCTGGCGCCGCCGGAGGCGGTTGCCGTGGACGAAACCAGCCCGGAAGGGGTTCGGGTCTGCTTTGGCGCTCCGGAGACCGTTCGCGACCTGCGCACCGGTCTCGGTATCCTGCGCGACCTGCTGCGGGTACCCTCGCCCTCCGCGCTCTCCTTCGTCTAGCCAGCGCGCTGCGCCGCCGGCAGCCCTGTCGCGGCGTCCCGCCTTGCAAGCTGACCGCCCGGAGGGCGACGATCCGGTCTTGTATCCACATATTGGCATCCCTGCCGGATCTCCCGAGCCGGCGATGGAGTGAACATGAAGCAATGGCAACTGCAGGCCCCCGGCCTCGAGTCGCTGCGGCTGGAGGAAGTCGATCCGCCCGGGCCGCCGGGCGCCGGCGAGGTGACCGTACGGCTGCACGCCGCGTCGCTCAACTACCGCGACGTGCTGATCCTGGAAAGCCGCTACGACCCCTCCCAGACGTATCCCGTAATCCCCCTCTCCGACGGCGCCGGCGAGGTGGTGGCCACGGGGGAGGGCGTTACCGGATTCCGGGCGGGAGACCGGGTGGCCGGCGCGTTTTCCCAGACCTGGCTGGACGGGGTGCCCGACTACATCCCCCGGCACGGCAGCCTGGGTGGAGCCCTGACGGGCGTCGCCCAGGCGTACCGCACCTTTCCCGCCCACGGCCTGGTGCACGTCCCACCACACCTGGATAGCGTCCAGGCAAGCACGCTGCCGTGCGCAGCCGTAACCGCCTGGCACGCCCTCTACGAACGGGGGCCGCTGCGTCCCGGCGACAGTGTGCTGCTGCAGGGCAGCGGTGGCGTGTCCCTGTTCGCCCTGCAGCTCGCCTGCGCCGGCGGTGCCCGGGTGGTGCACCTGACCGGCAGCCCCGGCAAGGAAGCGATCCTTCGCGACATGGGCGCCGATCATGTCATCAACTACCGCACGACCCCCGACTGGGACAAGGCGGTGCTGGAGCACACCGACGGTCGCGGCGTGGATCGAGTCGTGGACGTGGGAGGGCCGGACACCCTGCCCAAGGCGCTCTCCTGCACCCGTCACGGCGGACGCATCAGCATGGTGGGAGTGCTGGCGGGAGGACGGGTGGAATTGCAGCTGCTCGCCGCCATTGCGCGGAACATCAGCCTCGACGCGATCTTTGTCGGCAGCCGGACGATGTTCCAGCGGCTCAACCGGGCCCTGCAGGCACACCAGCTGGTACCGGTGGTGGACCGCGTCTTCCCGTTCGAAGAGCTGCCGGCGGCAGTCGGGTACCTCCGCTCCGGGGCCCACACGGGCAAGATCGCGCTGCGGATTGCTCCGGACGACGGGGCGCGCGGTACTGCCCGGGGCTGAGCCGCGGTTACCATTGGGGTTCCGACGAACCCAAGGCCGTTCAGCTCGGCCGGAAGATCGTCCGCCCCAGGTGGTTCTTGGCGTTGACGATGCGCATCATCATCAGCAGGAAATCATTCTGCTCGGTGGGGGTCAGTGGATCCAGCAGGCTTACCTGGGCCCGGCGCATGGCGTCGAACATGCTGCAACGGATCCGCTCCCCCTCGGCGGTGAGATAACATTGCCGCACCCGCCTGTCCCGCTCCGAAGTGCGGCGGGCGATCAGGCCGCGACGCTCCAGGCGCCGGAGGATGTCGGCGGCATTGGTGCGGTCGATACCCACATCACGGGCGAGGGACGCCTGGTCGTTCCCCGGGTGCTCGTGCAGCGACGTCAGGACCCCGTACTGCACCGGGGTAAGGTCGAATTCGGCGCACTCCGCGAGGAACAGCGCGTAGTGAATCTGGTTGAGCCGGCGGATGAGGAACCCCGGCCGGGTCCAGAGCGGCATGGAATCCGACTGCAGGGGGGAGGATACGGGCGCTTCGACTTCGGTGGTTTCGCTGTAACTCATCTGCGACCCTTCATTTCGTCATCACGGAGTCGGGGGAATCCGGCGCAAACGATACCATATCCCGTTTCGCCGGGCTCCCGGGTCGCGATGGCCTGAACGCCCCGCGGGGCTTGGCGGTTTGCCCCGCGGAAGACTGCGCCTCCGCGGGGCGATGCCGGGCTAGTCGGCTACCGCTGACAGCCCCTGTTCCTCGAAGTAGCGCACGGCGCCAGGATGGTAGGGGATCTGGAGCTCCTTGTACATGGTATCCAGGCCAAAGTTGCTGAACTGGTAGTTGGCGCTCTCCAGCGCGGGCTGATTCTCGGCGAGAGCCCGGGTGATATCGTAGGCCAGGTCGTCGTCGACATTGGCGTTGATCACCAGCAGCTGGTCGTAGGCGATGGTCTCCACCGGCTCGGCAACGCCGGGGACACCGTGGCCCGGTTGCTGGGTGTAATTGTAGCCATAGGGGAAGACCTCGCGGGTACGGGCCATGGCTTCCTCGGAGGTATCCAGGGGCAGAAGACGCAGTTGGCCGACGGACGCCTCCACCTCGCTGACCTTGCCGGCGCCACTGGCGATGAAGAAGAACGCGTCCGCCCGGCCGGCGGAGAATTCGTCGGCGCCGCGCACCACATGGGGCACCGCGACGTGTTCCACGTCGTCGCTGGTGAGGCCACCATTGGCCAGCATGGCATCCACCAGCACGGCGCTGGACTGCATGGCGGTGAACCCATGGGTGACACGCTTGCCTTCCAGGTCGGAGAACGACTCGATGTCCGAGTCGGCACGCACGAACAGACCCACCACGATGGGGTACATCACGCCCAGCGTCCGCAGGTCGCGCTGCTCCCGCTGCCGGCCTTCACCGTTATAGGCTTCGGTGGCCTCGAGGACGTTGGCCATCCCCATTTCCACGTCGCCGGCGTTCACCTCGGGCAACAGTACCGTGATGCCGGACGTGGGCTGTACGCCTGTGCGGATGTCGAGCTTGTCACCGAGCACGGAGGCGATTGCCGAGCCGGCGGCGTAGGAACCGCTCCCCTGGCTCTGGGTGGCAACGGTCACGGAGGAGGCACTGGCGGTTGCTGCGAATGTGCCGGCCCCCGCCAGGAGCGTCAGCGACACGGCCAGGGTGCGCAGGGGGAGGGCGAGGTCACGGTTTTTCGTCTTTCTGTTCGCTTCGAAGCGCTCGATCATGTTGATGGTCCTCTGTATCGGGACGGCTTGGTTGCCGCTGTCAGCGGCATTTTCACGGATGCCGGTCGCGGAATCCGGACTGCGGATTCCGCGACCGGCAAGTCCGCATTCCTCAGGAGGCGAGCTTGCCCTTGTCGTAGCCCGCCACCTTCTTGTAGGACTGGTTGAGTTCCCGCATCTCCTCCTGACTGATCACGTCCTCGATACGCTCGAACGGCTGATCGCCGGTCCGTTCTTAGACCTCCTTTAGTATCACGTCCGGCGGCGCCGTACGGTTGGCAAGCACAACGGCGGAGGTCGCCGGCAGCCTCTCCTCCTCGTACGCCTTGAGAGCGGCAACCGCATCCCCCTGCTGGGCCAGGTGATGGGCCAGGGACTTGCCGTCCAGCATTGCCTGTCCGGCGCCATTGGACCCCCGCGGATACATGGGATGCGCCGCATCTCCCAGCAGCGTCAGGCGGCCGAAGCTCCATTGCTCGAGTGGATCGCGGTCAACCATGGGGTACTCGAGGATCTTGTCGGCGCCGCGGATCAGGGCCGGGACATCCAGCCAGTCGAAGTGCCAGTCCTCGAACACGTGGATGAAGTCCTCCAGCCGGCCGTCCTTGTTCCAGTCCTGGCGCTCCCAGTGACTGGTCTCCACCTCGGCCACCCAGTTGATCAGCTGCCGGCCCTCGGCATCTATGTTGTTGCGGATCGGATAGATCACCATCTTGCCACTGGCGAGCCAGCCGGCGCGCACGTGGTTGGCACCCTTAAGAAACGGCTGCCACGGGGTGACCCCGCGCCACATGTTCACCCCCGAGTAGATCGCCGGTCCCTCGTTGGGGTAGAGCTGCTGCCGCATTGCCGAGTTGACGCCGTCGGCACCGACGACCGCATCGGCCCGCTGGGCTTCGAGCGCGCGCCCCTGGGGATCAACGAAATGGGCGGTGGCGCCCCGTTCGTCCTGTTCCGCGCGCACGAACCGCCACCCCGTGCGCACGCTGTCCTCACCGAGGCGCTCCCGCACGGCATTGAGCAACACGGCCTGCAGATCGCCCCGGTGGATCTGGAACTGCGGGTAGTCATAGCCTGCGTAACGCCCGGTAGGCTCTGCGTAGACAAGCTGTCCGTGGCGTGTGAACAGCGTCGCCTCCTGGGTGGTTATGGCCACCCGGGCAAGGTCATCCTCCAGGCCGAGTTCGCACAGCAGCTTGCTGGCATGAGGCAGGATGCTGACACCGGCGCCGATGGCGCGAATATCCGCCGTCGCCTCATAGACCCGGGCCCTGATCCCCTGTTCGTGAAGCTGGAGCGCGAGAGTCAGACCTCCCATCCCAGCACCGATTACCGCTACCTCCATTCCAGCCTCCACTCGCTGCGTCCGCCGTAGCCGTCCCTGTCAGGCTACACTCAACGAAATACCTGTCAATATGCTTTCTATTCTGCACCGCAAAGAGGCTTCACCCGCCCCTTTCCAGTGCGTTTCCGGGGAGCTCCCTCCTGAGCACCTCGAGTCGGATATCAGCATCATTCACATGAAAAACATAATAATATCAATTTACTACTGGGAATCTCGGGAGAACGTCCGAGGATCCTCTGGAAAACGCAATACGCCCGGCAACCATCCCGTTTGCCAATGCAGGGTGTTCCTTACTATAGTCAGCATGCTTTCTATCCCTTCTGCGGAAGGCCCACGTCCGCGCCCTGGCCGCGCTCCGCGCCGGAGTCGAACCGGAGTGGCTGCGCACCGGTCGCGCCGGCAATTCACGCGAGTTCAATGCACGTAGGTTGAAACGGCTGGGGCCGATGAACGAACCGTTATCCGAAGTCAAGCGCGTCGTGGTGGCCCTCCTGGCACTGGTGCTGGTCGGGGGTACCGTTGCCTGGGTACTCGGGGTGCCCCGCATGCTCGGCGTTGCTCCCTACACCGAGCAGATGCTCACCTTTGCCCTGGCCCTTGCCCTGGCAATCCTGTTCCTGGAGTTCGACTGGCGCGGCCGTCGCCACGAGCGTCTGGTCTGGTTCGACGTTCTGCTCGGCCTGACCGGCTTTCTCGCCGCGGGCTACCTGACGCTGCGCTACCCGGAGCTGGTCTACGAGCTGATCTATCGGCCGCTGGACGGAGTCATTGTCACCACGGCACTGGTGTTCCTGACCATCGAGGGCGTGCGCCGCAGTGCCGGCCTGGCCCTCGCGCTGGTGTTGCTCGGTTTCATCGCCTTTGGTCTGCTGGGCCACCTGCTGCCCGCCGCCTATGCCACCCGGGATATCGCCTTCACGCGCTTGATGATCTACCTCGGTTCCGACACCAACGGCCTGCTCGGAATCGCATTGCAGGTCGGCGTCATCGTGATCGTCCCCTTCATCCTGCTGGGCAAGCTGCTCGCCAGGGTCGGCGGCTCCGACTTCTTCACCGAGCTCGCCATGGCGCTCATGGGACGTTTCCGGGGGGGATCCGGCAAGATCGCGATCGTCGGCTCGACCCTGTTCGGCTCGGTGTCCGGCAGCGCCGTCGCGAACGTCGCCGGCACCGGTGTCGTCACCATTCCGCTGATGAGGCGCTCCGGATTCCCGCCGCAGCTCGCCGGCGGCGTGGAGGCGGTGGCCTCCACCGGCAGCCAGCTCATGCCGCCTGTCATCGGCGCCGCAGCCTTCCTCATGGCGGAGTTCCTGCGGGTTCCCTACGGGCAGGTGATGATGGCGGCTCTCATCCCCATCCTGCTTTACTACGCCGCGCTGTTCATCCAGGTGGATCTGCTGGCGGCGCGCATGGGTCTGAAGGCGGTGCCGAAAGAGGAGATCCCGCCGCTGTGGCCGACCCTGAGGGCGGGATGGTACTTTCCGCTGCCGTTCGTGGTGTTCCTTGTCGGGCTGTTCCGCTTCAACCTGCAGGCGGAAGTCGCCGCCCTGTGGGCCGTGGCAGTGCTGGTGGTCGGCAGCACCCTGTTCGGATACAAGGGCAGACGTCCCGGCATTCGCACCTTCGGCCGGGGCGTCATCGACGCCGGGCGTTCCGCCGTCGAGATCATACTGATCACCGCCGGCGCCGGTTTCGTCATCGGGGTGCTCAACCTCTCCGGCATGGCCTTCAGCCTGAGCATCCAGATCCTCGCCCTGAGCGGCGAGAACCTGGCGGTCCTGCTGCTTATGGCTGCGGGCGCCAGCATTATCCTCGGCATGGGGATGCCGACGGTCGGTGTCTACGTGCTGCTGGCCACCCTGATTGCTCCGGCCATCATAGAGGCCGGGGTGGCGCCGCTGGCCGCGCACCTGTTCGTGCTCTACTTCGGCATGCTCTCCATGGTCACGCCACCAATCGCCCTGGCTGCCTTCACCGCCGCCAACCTGGCAAGCGCCGATCCGTGGCGGACATCGCTGGTGGCGGTACGCCTCGGCTGGACTGCCTATCTGGTACCGTTCCTGTTCGTCATGTCGCCGGCGCTGCTGCTCATTGGCAGTGCGGGCGCAATTGTCATGGCCGTGGTCACGGCCCTGGCCGGCGTGTGGATGGTATCGGTGGCGATGACCGGGTACCTCTCGGGCCGCGTCCCCCTCTGGTTGCGGGGCGTCTTTGCTGTGACCGGCCTGATGGTGCTGATTCCCAGCGCCGCCTTCGATGGCGCGCTGACCATGCAGATCGCGGGGCTCGTGGCCGGGGCCCTGGCCGCGGCGTACGGCCTGTATGCCGCGCAGGGCCCTCAGGCGGGTTCCATCGAGCCCGGCTGAGGGCAACATGTTCGCTGAACCATTGCACATCCCTCCGGAGGAAGAATGACGACGACCTACCTGTACGGCGCAAACGTCAACGCCAACGGCATTCGCCAGCATTACCTGCGCTACGGCGGCGATGGCCCGGCATTGGTGATCGTTCCCGGCATCACGAGTCCGGCGGTGACCTGGGGCTTCGTCGCCGAACGCCTTGGCCGTCGGTTCGATACCTATGTCCTGGATGTAAGGGGACGGGGGCTATCGGAAACCGGGGATGACCTGGACTACGGCATCGACACCTGCGCCGACGACATCATCGCCTTTACCCGCGCGCTGGGCCTCGATGGCTACAGCCTGCTGGGCCATTCCATGGGCGCGCGGTTCGGCATCCGCGCGGCCGCACGGGGCGCCATGGGCTCCGGCATGCAGCGCCTGGTGCTGGTGGATCCGCCGGTATCCGGACCCGGACGCCGCGAGTACCCGAGCAAGCTGCCCTGGTACGTGGATTCCATACGGGACTGCCTGCACGGCGCGGATATCGAGACCATGCGCAAGTACTGTCCGTCCTGGAGTGAACCCCACCTGCGCCTGCGGGCGGAATGGCTGCATACCTGCAACGAAAAGGCGGTGGTGGACACCTTCAACGGCTTCCACGAGGACGACATCCACGGAGACTTTCCGCAGCTCGAGGGATTGCCGACGCTGCTGGTGGTTGCCGGCAAGGGCGGCGTGATCCTGCCGGAGGACGAACAGGAGTTCCGCCAGCTCATGCCGTCCATCGAGATCTCCCGTGCTCCCAATGCCGGGCATATGGTCCCCTGGGACGACTACGAGGGATTCTTCGAGTCCCTCGGGGAATTCCTCGGCAAACGGGTTTAGCCACGGCAGACGGGCGACGTATCCCGCTTCCCCGCGCCCATGCAGGACCCGACTGCTACCTCCATGGGCGCGTGCGTGGCATTCCCACGCTTGCCCTTCTGAGAAACGCTTTGCATTGCCCACTCTCCAGCCGCCCGGGGAGGGATTGCAGCGAGCTTTATTGATGGATACTATATACATCAATAAAGCTCGTTCCCGGCACTGGATGATGGGGAGTCCCGCATGCTGATCACCGCTGCCTGGCGCACCCTGGCATCGCTTGCCCTGGCACTCGGCACCGCCGGCGTCGTGGTGCCGGGACTCCCCACCGTTCCGTTCCTGCTGGTAGCGGCATGGGCCGGCGGGAGGGGCTGGCCACAGCTGGAAGCACGACTCCTGGCGCATCCCGTCCACGGCCCCACGATCCGGAGCTGGCGACAGCACCGCGCCGTCCCGCGCAAGGCGAAGTGGCTTGCCACCGCCTTGATCCTGAGCAGTATCGCCATGATCGTGGTAGCTCCCGTTCCCGACTTCCTGCGCTGGACGTTGCCGCCAGTGCTCGGCGGTATCAGCATCTGGCTGTGGAGCCGTCCCGATGCCTGAATGCCGACAGTGGCAACGCCATGATCGAAACAACCAGCAGCCGGTGCCACCGGCCTGCCACTGTGACCCCGCCACGGCAAGCCGTCTGCGGGATGACCTTCCGACCGGGTCGGGCGTACCGGATTGCAAGCCTGCACTGGCATGAATTCCGCCAGGACGGCCACGGGAATGTGACGAAGTGAACAATAAGATGCATCAAAAATACATTTAATAGTGCGGCAAACCCGGACCTGACGCAATCCGGGCACGCTGATCGGGCATCGGGCATTCGTGTATGGGAGATCAAGCCATGTCGTCAATAAGGAAACTATGGTGGTTTCTGGGAATACTGTTCGTCGCCTCCTTCGGGGCACTGCTGCTGATCGGGGGGGAAATCTACCGCCAGGCCCCGCCGATGCCGGACCAGGTCGTATCCGAGGATGGTCGCATCCTGTTCACCCTGGATGACATCCAGCGCGGACGGCAGGTCTGGCAGACCATGGGCGGTCAGCAGCTCGGCTCCATCTGGGGGCACGGTGGCTATGTGGCGCCGGACTGGACCGCGGACTGGCTGCACCGGGAGATCACGGCGCTGCTGGATGGCTGGGCGGAGGACGGTTACGGCCAGCCCTGGTCGACCCTTTCGGCAGAGCGCCAGGCGGCGCTGCAGGCACGGCTCAAGGGCACGATGCGGGAGAACACCTGGGACGAGGACACCGGCACCATCACCGTCAGCAGTGACCGTGCCGATGCCATCGAGGCCGTATCCCGGCATTACGTGGCTCTGTTCGGGGACGCCGAACAACTCAGTGTACTGCGGGAGAAGTACGCAATCCCGGAAGACCCCGTGCCCGATCTGGCACGACGGGAACTGGTCCCGGCATTCTTCTTCTGGACGGCCTGGGCGGCGGCGGCGGAACGCCCGGGCAAATCCATCACCTACACCAACAACTGGCCCCACGAGCCGCGCATCGACAATCGTCCCAGCACGGCCAACGCCATGTGGTCCATCGCCAGCGTGATCCTGCTGCTGGGCGCCATCGGTGCAATGGTCTGGTTCTACGCCGCCTCGCGCAAGGAAGAGGCGCTGCCCACCCCGCCCGCCGAGGACCCGCTGCGCTCCATGCAGCCCACGCCCTCCATGCTGGCCAGCCGCAAGTACTTCTACACCGTCCTGGCGCTGTTCATGGCACAGATCGGGCTGGGCGTGCTGACCGCTCACTACGCCGTGGAGGGTCAGGGGCTGTTCGGCTTCCCGCTGGCCGACTACCTGCCCTACGCGGTCACCCGTACCTGGCATACCCAGCTCGCGATCTTCTGGATTGCCACCGCCTGGTTGGCGACGGGGCTCTACATCGCACCGGCCTTGTCCGGTCACGAGCCACGGTACCAGAAGCTGGGGGTAAATCTGCTCTACTACGCCCTGCTGGTGGTGGTAGTAGGCTCCCTGACCGGCGAGTGGCTTGGCGTGCAGCAGAAGCTTGGCCTGGACGCCAACTTCTGGTTCGGCCACCAGGGCTGGGAATACGTGGACCTTGGCCGTTTCTGGCAGATTCTACTGTTCATCGGCCTGGTCTTCTGGCTCGTGCTGGTAGGCCGCTCGCTCTGGCCCGCACTGCGCGAGCGCAGCGCACGACAGCCGTTGCTGGTGCTGCTGTTCCTCTCCACCGTCGCCATCGGGCTGCTCTACGCCGCCGCCTTCATGTGGGGGAAGCACACGCACCTGAGCATGGTGACGTACTGGCGCTGGTGGATCGTACACCTGTGGGTGGAGGGCTTCTTCGAAGTCTTCGCCACGGCCGTGATCGCCCTGATCTTCACCCGCCTCGGACTGGTGAGGGCGACCATGGCGGCGGCG
Organism: Ectothiorhodospiraceae bacterium; assembly: GCA_007134055.1. GTDB lineage: Bacteria > Pseudomonadota > Gammaproteobacteria > Nitrococcales > Aquisalimonadaceae > Natronocella. The sequence goes on from SLLM01000267.1 coordinate 24,650, forward strand.
GCCGTGCTGCTGGCCACAGTCATCTTCCTCTTTGGTGGCATCCTCGGCACCCTGCACCACCTCTACTTCTCGGGCACGCCGACCAGCGTCCTCGCCATCGGCGCGATGTTCTCCGCCCTGGAAGTTGTACCCCTGGTGCTGATCGGCTATGAGGCCTACGAGAACTACCACATGCGCAAGCGCACCGAGTGGATGGAACGCTACAAGTGGCCCGTGTACTGCTTCGTTGCCGTGGCGTTCTGGAATCTGGTCGGAGCAGGACTGCTTGGCTTCCTGATCAATCCGCCCATTTCCCTGTATTTCCTTCAGGCCCTGAACACCACCCCGGCCCACGGCCACGGCGCGCTGTTCGGAGTGTACGGAATGCTGGGGATCGGGCTACTGCTGTTCTGCCTGCAGAGCGCGAACCGGCGGATCCGCTGGAGCAACCGGCTGATGTCACCGGCGTACTGGATGCTCAACGTGGGGCTGGCCATGATGGTATTCATGTCGCTGCTGCCGGCCGGCATCTACCAGGCCTATCACAGCATCACCACGGGGTTCTGGTATGCCCGCTCCGAGGAGATCGTCCGCGGGCCGATCATGGAAGGCCTGGTCTGGTTGCGCGTCCCCGGGGACGTGGTCTTCGCGGCAGGCGCCGTACTGCTTGCACTGGCGGTATACCGGGCCTGGCGGGAAACCCGCGGCGCGGAGATCAGGGCGGCCCGACCGGCCACCCTCGCCGAGAGCGGCGCGACCGGTCGCTAGTGTCCCTCCACCAAGATCCCCGGGGGGCGGGCAAGGCAGCGCCCATCCCCCGGGCCAACGGAGGCCTTGCGGTTTTCAGGTGTATACTATATGCATCTTTTGAAGCATCAGCACCGGATTCCGGAGAGAGCATGGAACTGACCTACCACACCGACTACGCCTTCCGGGTACTGATGTACGCCGGAGCCAATCCCGACCGCCGGGTCACGCTTTCGGAGATCGCCGGCGCGTACCGGATCTCCAAGGAACACCTGCGAAAGGTGGTCCACCGGCTGGCCCAGGAGGGCTTTCTGTCCACGGTCAAGGGCCGCTCCGGGGGACTGGTCCTCGGGCGCGATGCCGCCTCCATCCGTGTCGGCGACGTCGTCATGGCCATGGAAGGATCCATGGCCATCGTCGACTGCGGCCGGCAACCCTGCCCCCTGACCGGGCACTGTTCCCTCAAGGGCCTGTTCAACCGGGCCAGGAAGGCTTTCCTCGATGAACTCAACAAGGCCACTCTCGCAGACCTGCTCGGCGAACCCCAAACCCTCTCCGGCGTACGTGTGCTCACTGCCTGACCCTTCACAAACGGGGCGAAGACGTTCCCGGAGCCTGGCACCCACAGCATCGCAAACGAGATTCTCAAGGAGGCGCGGCGGGCGTACCCTGTGAATGTGTTGCATAGGGCCGGCCGTTACATGGCAGCAGGCGCAGGATCCGCAACAGGGCGTTGGCCGGATGATGGTTCATCCCGTCTCCCGTATCGGGGAACCAGGTACCGGAATATTCCGGCTTCGATGTATCGCCGCTTCCCATTCGCGTACGACGGACCGACTCGCTTGACCACACCTCGCCTCCAATCCGTGCTGCTGGCCGAAACCCTGCGACACCATCAGCGTGGCGCCAGCTTGCTGCTGGAAGACGTCGACGCCCGTGATCACGCCCTTCGCCATGACAGCGATGCCTGCAGACAACTGCTGCGCTGGGTGCAGTGCCTCGCCGTCACGCCACGGCTCAGGACCGCCCTGCAACGGCTGCGCCTGGGGTTGATCATTGCGCTCCTCGTCCCTGTCCTCATCGGGCTGGTCGCCGGCGCCTCCAGCGCCGGCGTCGCCCTCGGCAACCCTACTGCCGGACCGACCAATCTGCTCGCCCTGTTCGCCACGTTGATTGCACTGCCGACGATCTTTCTCCTGCTCTGGTTGATGGTCACGCTGGTGACCTGGCGACGTGTCTCCGGCCGCCCGCGCGACGGACACGTCGGCTGGATGGGGGATGGACTGATCACCGTTGCCGCCGCCCTGGCGTCGCTCAGCCCTGCATCATCTGCCGAGCGGGAGGACCGCCGGGCTGCCATCCGTGCGGTGATCGCGGTTGCCGGGAGCAGCCCCCTCGGGCGTTGGGGTTTCGGACTGGCTTCCCACGGCGCCTGGCTGGCATTCGCGCTGGGGGCGATGCTGGTCTGCGCCATTCGCCTCACCGGCGAGCAACATGATTTCGTCTGGGGCACCACACTGCTGTCGGACACGCAGGCGATGGGCGTGATCCACGCGCTCGCATGGCTGCCAGGCCTGCTGCATCTGCCGGCGCCGACACCGGAAATGGTCGCGGCGGCACGCATGGGTACCGAGACCGTTGGATCGGACCGGCAGATCTGGGGCCGATTCCTGATGATCATGCTGATCCTCTACACGGCCGTGCCCCGGCTCCTGCTGACCCTGCTGTGCGCCGCGCGAACCGGCTGGCTGGCCCGCACGCTGACGCTGGATCTCGGGCACTCCCTCTATCAGCGGGCATTGCTGGAACTGCGGCGACGTCCACGCGAACCGGATGCACCGCCCCCCGCGGACGCGCTGCATCGGCTGGGGGTCAGCACGGCGGCACGGCGCTTTGGCCCCGGTGAGTATATTGCCGTGCTGGGGCTGGAGCTGGACGACGTCGAGCGTTGGCCTCCCCCCGTGGAACACTGGCAAGGGATCGCTCTGCTCCATATCGCCAGCCGCGCCGGGGCCCGCGAAGCCCTCGCCGAGCTGGCCGCCCTCAGACCCGCGCCGCGCTTCGCCGTCGTCATGGCATCCATGGTCCGTAGCCCGGATCGGGGCGCCATGGAGTTGCTCGCCGATGTGGCGAACGCCGCCCGCGCCCCGATTCTCCTCCTGCTGCTGGACGGCGAACGGCTGGAGCGTCGCGGGGAAGATCGGGCACAGCGCCTGCAGGACTGGGCCGATCGTGCGCGACGCGCCGGCGTCCAGGGTGTTCGGGAATGCACCTGGGCGGACCTCCCTGCGTTGAATCGCCAGGCAATGGAGGTGGCGATGGCGGGCCCGGAGGACCCTCCACCCCATGAATGATAATCCGCGTCCCGTGCACCTGCTGGTGGCCGGCCATACCAATGTCGGCAAGACGTCACTGCTGCGCACGCTTGGACGCACCTCCGGTTTCGGTGACGTATCGCCCTCGCCATCCACCACCCGGCAGATCCTGCCGCTGGTACTGATCCGTTCCGGGACCCTCACCGTCACGGCCTACGACAGCCCGGGGCTGGAGAACGCCGGACGCCTGCTGGAGCGGCTGGACGCGCAGACCCACGACAGCCGCGATCAGCCTCTGGCCATCCGTGCCCTGCTGGCGGAGCCAACGATACGCGAAGCCTTCGAACAGGAATGCCGGGTGCTCGCCCAGGCACTGGAGTGCGACGCCTGCCTGGCGGTGATCGACACCCGGGAGCCGGTATTCGAGAAGTACCTTGATGAATTGCTCCTGCTTGCCCGCTGCGGGCGCCCCCTGCTGCCCGTGCTGAACTTCACCGCCGGCCCGGACAGCCGCGAGCAGCAATGGCGGGAGCGCCTTGCCGCCATTGGTCAGCATGTCGTGATTGCCTTTGACGCCGTGGTCTACGACTTCGCCTCGGAGCGGCGACTCTACCGGGGATTGGCCACGGTGCTGCCGGGCGCGGAGTCTTCACTTGAGGCACTGATCCGGCAGCGCGAGAAAGACGGGGACTGGCGTCTCAAGGCCGCCGGATACAGCCTCGCCGAAGGCCTCATCGAGATTGCGGCCTGCCAGGAATTCGCCCCGGCGAACGACCACAAGGCACTCGCCTGCGCCGGCGACCGGATCAGGAGCTACGTGGAAGCGCGGGAACAGCGCATGACCCTGGAGATTCTCCAGGCGTTCAACTACGCACCGGACATCCTCGGCACCGCGCTGCACCCGGACTACACGGATACCGGCCGCTGGACGCTGTCGCCGCTATCCCCCGATGCAGCGCGCTACTACGGCATCCGGGCCGCGGGCCCGGTAGGCACGGGGGCCGCTGTCGGCAGTACCCTGGACGTTGCCACCGGCGGCACCCTGCTCGGTGCAGGCACGGCGGCGGGAGCCCTAGCCGGCGGCCTGGTCAGCGCCCGCAAGGCGTTATGGCGGGCCGGGCGCAAACTCCTGCGCCAGCAGGAAACCGTGGCAGCGAATGACAGGGTGCTCCGCCTCATCGCCACCAGGAACCTGCAACTCATGGCCAGCCTGCAGAGCCGGGGCCATGCCAGCACCAGGCCGCTGGCTCTGCCATCGCCAGGCAAATGGGCCGCGCTGGATAACCGATTGCCCGCCCCGTTGTTGCGGGCGAGGGAAACCCCGGCATGGTCCGACTATCGGAGCGCCATGGAAAGCGGAGCCACCCAGCACCAGAAGCCGTCATCAGGCATCGCGATGGCCACGCAGAGTGCACGCCTGGCGCGTCACGACCAGGCCAGGGAGCATGCCATCGCGAGTCTGCAACAGCGCCTCCTGCAGGCCCTGGAATCGGCCGCCGGACCGGATTCCAGGCGATGCTAACCTTTCGGAATGACATGGTGCCGGTTATTTTCTATACGTCGGTATGGGGATTCGGCGAGAGGCCAACCATGATTCAGCTCAAAGAGCACTACGATGGCGGCATCCGCGTCAATGCCGAGCCTCTGATCCACGTGTTCGAGGACTTCCTGCGACCCGCGGAGACCAAAGCCTTGCTCCGCGCGGCACAGTCCCAGTTGGGGCGCGCGTTGGTCAGTGATGCCGGAGCCGGAGTGGAGAGCCCCGGCAGAAGCGGGAGAAACTGCTGGATAGCGCATACCTTTGACGACACCATTCAGGAACTGTGCAACCGCGTCGCCCATCTGGTCGGTCTGCCCCTGGAGCACGCAGAGTCCCTGCAGGTAGTTCATTACAGGGAGACACAGCAGTATGCGCCCCATTTCGACGCCTGGGACGCTGGCACCAGCCGCGGGCAGCGGTGCATGGCGCGAGGCGGTCAGCGCCTGATCACATGTCTGCTTTACCTCAACGAAGTCGGTGAAGGGGGAGGCACCGCCTTCCCGAAGCTGGACCTGGAGGTGCGTGCGATCCCCGGCAGAATGGTTTTGTTCCACAACTGTCTCCCAGGCAGCACGATCCGGCACCCGGCCAGCCTGCATGGTGGAATGCCCGTAA
>SLLM01000366.1 GCA_007134055.1 Ectothiorhodospiraceae bacterium
CGGCTGCAGGGTCTGCTGTTCGAGGGCAAGGCCTGAGCGGCAGGGTTCTTGCTATAGGTAGCATGACACCGGAAGGTACGGACTGTGCAGCCGGTGAATCACGGGGCGCCGGTCCAACGGGCAAGGGTCTGCCGCCCGCACGGCAAGGAATTGCAGGAGAGGTAACGGACATGGGCAGCATCAGTTCCCTGGGAATCGGCTCCGGACTGGACGTCCGCAACCTGGTTCAACAACTGGTGGACGCCGAGCGGGCGCCGCAGGAGAATCGGATTGATCGCCAGCAGGAGCGTTACGAGACCGAGATCTCCGCCCTGGGACAGGTGCTGAACGGGCTGTCGGGTTTCCGCGAAACGGTGCAGGAACTCGGGCGGCAGGGAAGCTTCGAGACCGTGGAGGCGACCTCGTCCAACAGCGGCGCCGTCGGGGCCAGCGCTGATGCGGGGGCGGAGCCCGGGTCCTACGACATCCAGGTGAACAGTCTCGCTCGCGCGCATAGCGTCGCGACCGATGCCTTCGAAAGCCGCGACTCCGCCCTGGGAACAGGGACCCTGACCTTCCGGTTCGGCACGGTGGAGGCGGACGAGGACGGTAACGTCACCGGCCTCGCGCAGAACGCCGAGCGGGCCACGCGCAGCATCGAGATTGATCCATCCAACGACACCCTCACCGGTATCCGCGATGCCGTGAACAGTGCCGGTATCGGCGTGCGTGCCAGCATCATCAACGACGGCAGCGGCGAGCGCCTGGTGTTCTCCTCCTCGGAGACCGGTGCGGACAACGGCTTTCTCGTGGATGTGGATTCCGCCAGTGCCGGGCTGAACCGCCTGGCCTTCAACCAGGACTCCACCGCGACCGAGCTCACCCGGGCGGGACGGGACGCCTCCCTCACCGTGGACGGTCTAACGGTGACCCGCCCCGGCAACAGCGTCAGCGATCTCATCGACGGCGTGACCCTGGAGCTGCGGGAGACCATGGAAGCGCCCGCACGCATCGACATCAGCCGGGACAGCAGTGGCGCCGAGGAAGCCATCGCCGGCTTCGTCGAGGCCTACAACCAGATGCTGGGACAGATCAACGAACTGACCCGCTTCGATCCGGAGTCCGGACAGGCCGGTCCCTTGAATGGTAATGCCACGATCCGCAACCTCGTCTCCCAGTTGCGGACATCCCTGACTGCCCCGGTGGATGCCCTGGAGGGGCGGGCGGTACGCGCGTTGTCGGACATCGGCGTGCTGACCGCCAGCGACGGCACGCTGGAGCTGGACGAGCAGCGACTGGAGAACGCCCTGGCCGCGGATCCGGACGCCGTTGCCGCGCTGTTCAGCCCCACGGGTATCGTCGAGGGCAGCGGCTTCGGCTTCGACAGCAGCCGCTCAGCCACGCACAGTGGCCGGTACGCCGTGGAAGTCTCGTCGCTGGCGACCCGGGGCAGCTTCACGGGTGCCGCCACGTCCGGGTTCCCGATGACTATCGAGGAGGGTGACAACAGCTTCCGCATCAGCGTGGATGGTGTGCTTTCCGGGGAGCTGTCCTTGCGGCCCGGCACCTACGAGAGCGGTGATGAGCTGGCCGGGGCACTGCAGGCGCTGGTCAACGGCTCCGAGGCCCTGCAGGAAGCCGAGCGGGGCGTCGGCGTACGTTTCGATGCCGAAACCGGACGTTTCGTGGTGACCTCGCAGCGGTATGGCAGCGAATCGGAAGTTTCCCTGGTCGATGTGGACGCCGCCCTGGGGACGGCGTTGGGCCTGTCCGGTGGCTCCACCGCGGCCGGTACCGATGTCCAGGGCACTATCAACGGCGTGGAAGCGGAAGGCTTCGGCCAGTACCTGACGGGACAGACCGGTGCCATCGACGGACTCAAACTGAAGGTCGATGGCAACCAGACCGGACACCTGGGCGAGGTGATCTTCTCCCGGGGTACCATGTCGCGCCTGGACGAGGTGCTGCACAACTTTACCGGCTACGAAGGCCTGCTACGCAATCAGACCGAGACGCTCAGTGGCCGCCTGGAACGCCTGGAGCAGGATCGCGAGAATCTCGATCGCCGCATGAGCCAGGTCGAAGCGCGCTACGTCGCCCAGTTCAGCGCCATGGACCAGATGGTGGCGCAGATGAACGAGACCAGCCGCTTCCTGTCGCAGCAGCTGGAGACCCTGAATTCCGGTAACAACCGATAAACCACGCCAGGGGAAGACGATGTCCACCAGGAACAAGCTCGACGCCTACCAGCAGGTGAACAACCAGGCCGCCCAGGCGGCGGATCCCCATCGGCTGATCCAGATGCTGATGGACGGGTTCATCACCCGGGCGGCGGCGGGGCGGATCGCCATGGAGGAACGGGACTTCGACCGCAAGGGGCGGGAACTGGGCCGGGCGCTCACGATCCTGAGCGGCCTCCGCGATACCCTGGACCACGACCGCGGCGGCGAGACTGCGGCCGGCCTCGAGAGCCTGTATGCCTACATGCAGCACGGGCTGCTGCGGGCGAGTGCGGCGAATGACCAGGCTGCGGTCGACGAGGCAATCGCCCTGATGCGCGAGATCAAGGCCGGC
>SLLM01000322.1 GCA_007134055.1 Ectothiorhodospiraceae bacterium
ACGGCTGGAGCTGGATGCCGACGTGCGCCGCCTGGGGCTGGAGGAGAGTCGCGTCGATCTGCGGGTGCAGGGGGTGACCACCGGTCAGGCCGACCTTCGGGTGGATTCCCTCGGGTTGAGTGCGAGGGGACATCGTGGCGCACATACACTGCAACTGGAAGTCGACGGTGACCCCGCGGCGGCCGACCTGCAGGTTGCCGGCGGCCTGGATGAGGCGACGCTGCAATGGGCCGGCGAACTGACCCTTGCCGATCTGCAATCCAGGGATTTTGATCCGGGGCTGACGCTGGAGGGGGCCACCGATCTGCACGTGACCTTCATGGAGCGCGAGGCGCGCCTCGGCCCCCACTGCTGGCGCCATGGCGATGCGAGGCTGTGTGCTCCCGACACCGTGGAACTCGGGGAATCCGGCCGTGCGCGTTTCCTGCTCGAAGGGTACGAGCTTGCTTCGCTGGCCCGCTGGCTACCGGAGGATGTGGCGCTGCGGGGGCAGGTGGACGGCGAGTTTCAGGCCAGCTGGACGCCGAACCGCCTGCCCCGTGGCGAGGCTCGCCTGGCGGTGACCGGCGGAGGGGTCGCGCTGGAGGGCGAGCATGAGGAGGAGAGTCTGGAGTTCGACTACGAAACCCTCGAGATCTCGGCGGGCCTGGACGACGATGCACTGACGGCGCATCTGCGCCTGGCTTCCGCGGGTATCGGTAGCGCCGAGGCGGACACCCGGATTGCCCTGGTCGACGGTTCCCTCGGCGAGATGGACGGGCAACTGCGGCTGGATACCCTGGACGTGGGTGTGGCCGAACCGTTCTTTCCCGAGTTGCGGACCCTTGAAGGCGAGATCAGCGCTGCCGGGCGACTTTCCGGCACGGTGCAGGATCCGCGGTTCGACGGCGAGATCCGGCTCAGCAACGGCACCGTGGAGACACTGGCTCTACCGGTCACGATCCGTGAAATCGGTATACTGGTGGAAGTGGCGGGTGATGCCGCCACCGTCAGCGGCGGGTTCCGCAGTGGTGACGGCGAAGCGCAGATCAGTGGCGAGGCCGACTGGTCGGGACCTGCCTGGGACGCCACGCTCGAACTCACCGGCAGGCGCCTGGAACTCGCCTACGACACCATCGCCACCATCGAAGTCACCCCCGACCTGCGCCTTGCCGTGCGGCCCGGGGAGGCGCACCTGACCGGGGAGATCCGGATTCCCCGTGGCGATATCAACGTGCAGAGCCTGCCGGAGGGGGCGGTGCGGGTATCCCGCGACGTGGTCATCATCGATAACGATGATGACGATGACCTGGTCGAGGAGCCAACGGCGCTGGAGGACCTGGAAGAACTGCCGGTAGCGGAAGGGTGGGTGGTCACCAGCGACATCGAGATCCGGCTCGGTAACCAGGTCCGCCTCAGTGCCTTCGGTGTGACCGGGCGGCTGGAAGGGGAACTTGGCGTCCGCCAGGCGGAAACCGGTGCGCCACAGGCCAACGGCGAGATCCGCATCGTCGACGGAGAATACCGGGCCTATGGCCAGCGCCTGCGGATCCGGGAGGGACAGATCCTGTTCGGAGGGCCGGTGGACCGGCCGCAGCTCTTTGCGGAGGCGGTGCGTGAGATCAGCCGGCCGGATGCGCCGACCGTCGTTGCCGGACTGCGCCTTGAGGGCGCTCCGGATGATCCCAGGGTCAGCCTCTTCTCTGATCCGATGATGGAGGAGGACATGATTCTCTCCTACATCATCCTGGGGCGACCGCTTGGGGAAGAGGGCCCCGGGGGCGAACAGATGGTGGCCCGGGCCGCGCTGGCCCTGGGGATTGCCGGTGGTGGTGGTGTGGCGACCGGTATCGCCGATGACCTCGGTATCGAGGACTTTGAACTGGACACCGAGGGTGACGGCGATGACACGCAGTTCGTGGTTCGCGGGCGTTTGAGCCCCAACCTGTACGTCAGTTACGGGGTCGGTGTATTCCAGGCGGAGAACAAGCTGACGCTGCGCTACCGGTTGACCCAGCGGTTGTTCCTGGAGGCGGTCAGCGGTCTCGAGAATGCGCTGGACCTGCTTTATACATTTGAATTCTAGGGTTTCCCGGCGACCTTCCCTGGTGAGGAGGCGGGGCGGCAGGGACTGGTATGCGGGACGGAAGGCCGGGGCTCCCTCCGGCGCACTGGAGGGGGACAGCCGGCGCAAGGAGTGGGGGCATGGGGGCGAGGCGAGGGCAGGGCGTGGGGACATCGGGGGCCAGTGGCAGCGTGCCTGTCGCGGACGGCATCCTGCGGTACCGTATCCGCTATCGACGCCGTCGTACCATCGGCCTCTACGTTCTGGAAGACGGTTCCGTGGAGGTGCGCGCCCCCCGTGCCTGCCCGGACCGGGTAGTGGAGGAGTTCGTGCGCTCCCGGAGAGACTGGCTGTCCAGGATTCTGAGCAGACGGCGGCTGAAACCCGGGCTGCTGCCCGCACGCTACGTGGACGGCGCGGTTCATCCGTACCTGGGGGAAACACTGGTCCTGCAGATCCGGCGGAGCGGACGGACGCTGGCGTACAGGGAGGGCAGCAGTTTCGTCGTTCAGCACCGCGATCCGTGCCCGGTGCGGGTGCGCACGATCGTTACGGACTGGCACCGGCGGCAGGCGGACACGCTCATCGGCCCGATGATCCGGCAATGGCTGGATGTCATCCGCCCGCCGCAGCCGGATGAGGTCAGGTTCAGGATACGCCGCATGCGCCGTCGCTGGGGCAGCTGTTCCAGTCGCGGTGGCATCAACCTGAACCTGTGGCTGCTGCGGGCGCCCGGAGAGTGCGTGGAGTACGTGGTTGTCCACGAGTTGTGCCACCTGCGGGAGTTCAACCATGGCCCCCGCTTCCACGCGCTGCTGGACCGGTTCCTGCCGGACTGGCGTCAGCGCAGCGACAGCCTGGACGCCCACCAGCGGCGCTTCGGTGTCGCTCCCATCGAATTGCCGGCAGAAGGCGTCGAGTGACGGCTCAGGCGGATTGCCGTGCAGCACGTTTGCGTTCGTGCTCCTTGAGCAGTTTCTTGCGGATGCGCACCGACTTCGGGGTCACTTCCACCAGTTCATCATCGTCGATGAACTCCAGGGCCTGCTCAAGGGACAGGCGCACCGGCGGGGTCAGGAGGATGTTCTCGTCGCTGCCGGCGGCCCGGATATTGGTGAGTTGCTTGGCCTTGAGAGGGTTCACCACCAGGTCGTTGCCGCGGGAGTGGATGCCGATCACCATCCCCTCGTAGACGGTGTCACCGTGTTCCACGAACAGCTTGCCGCGCTCCTGCAGGTTGAACAGGGAATAGGCCAGTGCCTTGCCCGGTCCGTTCGCGATCATTACGCCGTTGACACGCTGTCCGAAGTCTCCCGCCTTGATGGGGCCGTAGCGGTCGAATACGTGGTAGAGCAGCCCGGTGCCGGAGGTTGCCGTCAGGAACTCCGTGCGAAAGCCGATCAGACCGCGGGCAGGGATGATGTAGTCCAGGCGCACGCGGCCGCCACCATCCGGCTGCATCGTCTGTATCTCCCCGCCACGGGCGCCGAGCTTCTCCATCACGGCGCCCTGGTGCGCCTCCTCCACGTCCACCGTCAGCAGTTCGTAGGGTTCCTGGCGGACGCCGTTGTGCTCGCGGACGATGACTTCCGGTCGCGATACGCCGAACTCGTATCCCTCGCGACGCATGTTCTCGATCAGGACCGACAGGTGCAGCTCCCCGCGACCGGATACCCGGAACCGGTCGGGATCGTCGGTCTCCTCTACCCGCAGGGCAACGTTGTGCACCAGCTCCCGCAGCAGCCGTTCCCGTATCTGCCTGGAAGTGACGTACTTGCCTTCGCGCCCGGCGAGCGGAGAGGTATTGACCTGGAAGGTCATGCTTACCGTGGGTTGATCCACGGTAAGCGGTGGCAGCGGTTCCACCCGCTCCGGATGGCAGAGGGTATCGGAGATGTTCAGCCCGTCGATACCGGTGAAGGCGATGATGTCCCCCGCGCGGGCATCCGCCACTTCCGTGCGTTCCAGGCCGAGAAAGCCCAGCACCTGCAGGATACGCCCGTCGCGCCGTTTTCCCTCCCGGTCCACCACCGTGACGGGCATGTTGGCCCGTACGCTTCCGCGCTTGATTCGGCCAATGCCGATGACGCCGACGTAGCTGCTGTAGTCCAGGGAACTGACCTGCATCTGGAACGGCCCTTCGGGGTCCACGTCCGGCGGTGGACAGTGCTCCACGATGGTGCGGAACAGCGGTTCCATGTTGCCGTCGGCAACATCCTCCTCGAGGCCGGCATAGCCATTCAGCGCGGACGCATAGACCGTGGGGAAGTCCAGTTGCTCGTCACTGGCGCCGAGCTGGTCGAACAGCTCGAAGGTCTGGTCGAGGACCCAGGCAGGCCGGGCGCCGGGACGATCCACCTTGTTGATGACGACGATGGGACGGTGGCCATGGGCCAGAGCCTTCGCGGTGACGAAACGGGTCTGCGGCATAGGGCCATCCACCGCATCCACCAGTAACAGCACGGAATCGACCATGGACAGAACGCGCTCCACCTCGCCACCGAAATCGGCATGCCCCGGCGTGTCGACGATGTTGATCCGGTAGCCCTGCCAGCGGATCGCCGTGTTTTTCGCCAGAATGGTGATTCCCCTTTCCTTCTCCAGATCGTTGGAATCCATGATCCGTTCGGTACGCCCGGCCTTGACCCCCAGGGATCCGGACTGCTTCAGGAGCTCGTCCACCAGGGTGGTTTTGCCATGGTCAACATGGGCGATGATGGCGATGTTGCGAAGTTGTTCGATCACGTCTGTATCCGATTCGGTAATGTCTGCTGCAAAGATGCAGCCGGCATTATCCGCGTGCGCCCCGGGCTTTACAAACGATTCCGGCGGCCGGTGCCAATTCGCTGTCTCGCCTCTTGGCGCGGGGGACCGCCGCGGCGGTATAGTGATGGCTGTACACGGCGAACGGATCCAGACATGCAGAAGCTTATCCTGTTCCGGCACGGCGCCGCCGAGGATGCTGCCAGCGCCGGTTCCGACGCCGCGCGGGCGCTGACCGATGCCGGGCGGCAGGACACGGCGATCGCGGCCAGGGGGCTGGCGTCCATCATCGGTCCGGTAGCGCTGCTGGCGAGCAGCCCGCTGGTGCGGGCGCGGCAGACGGCGGATATTCTGGCGCAAGAGGTGCAGCCGCAGCGGCGGGAGCTGTGCGATCTGCTGGCGATGTCCGTTGATCCGGGCGACGTCCTGGCCTGGGCGGCATCGCGGGAAGCGGAGCACGTGGTGCTGGTCGGGCACGAACCGCAACTGGCAATCGCCGTGGGGCTGGCCCTTGCGGGAGTTCCCCGCGGCCTGGTGGTCTTCCGCAAGGCCGGCGCCTGCATGCTTGAATTCGGCGATCGCGCAGGCGCCGGTAGTGGCCTGTTGCGCTGGCATATGGAGCCGGAGCAGCTGGGAAGGCTGGGCACGCGCTTGCCGGCAGGCGATGCCTGACCCCGGCAACGAAATGGCAGGGGAGCGGACCGGCCGGTATGCCCCGGGGGACATGGTGGCGGCGGTCGATCTTGGTTCCAACAGTTTTCATCTGGTGGTGGCGCGACGTACCAGCGGTACGCTGGTGGTGGTCGATCGGCTGAAGGACATGGTGCGGCTGGCCGGTGGCCTCGGTGCCGATGGCAGCCTGGAACGCGCGGCACGCCGACATGCATTGGAAAGCCTGCGCAGACTGGGACAGCGCCTGAGGGAGCTGCCCCGGGGCAGCGTACGCGCGGTCGGCACCAACACTCTGCGACAGATGCGGGACGACTCGTTCCTGGTGGAGGCGGAGCAGGCGCTGGGGCATCCGGTGGAGATCGTCTCGGGGGTGGAGGAGGCCCGGCTGATCTATCTGGGCGTCGCCGCTTCCCTGGCGGACAACGGGGCTTCCCGGCTCGTCGTGGACATCGGCGGCGGCAGCACCGAACTCATCGTCGGCGCGGACGGGCGGCCGCTCCGCCTGGAAAGTCTTGACATGGGTTGCGTCACCCTGGCCCGGCAGTTCTTTGCCGATGGTCGCTACAGCGAAACGGCCTGGGGGGAAGCGACACGGGCGGCAGCGATGGAGCTGGAACCGGTCGCCACGCTGTTTCATCACCGTCACTGGACCGAGGCCATCGGCGCGTCCGGTACCATCCGGGCCATTCAGGCGGTGGCGCAGGCACAGGGCTGGTGCAGTGACGGGGTGCTCGACGCCAACGGTGTGCGCCGGGTCTGCCAGGCCGTGCTGCGGGCGGGCACGGAGTCCAGGCTGCGTCTGGCGGGGCTCGCCAGGGAGCGGCGGCCCGTGTTCGCCGCAGGGGTGGCGGTGCTGGCAGCCGTCTTCGAGAGCCTGCAGGTCGAGCGGATGCTGATCTCGGACGGAGCGCTGCGCGAAGGATTGCTGCGCGACCTGCTCGGACGAATGCAGGACGAGGACAGCCGCGATGCCAGTGTCCGCGGCCTGGCGGGGCGCTACCATGTGGATGCGGCACAGGCCGGGCGTGTCTCGGCGTCCGCGCTGGCACTGTTCGCGCAGGTAATGGCGCCCTGGGGGCTGACCGCCGAGGACCGGCGTTTGCTGCGATGGGGGGCGGAACTGCACGAGGTGGGCCTGGACATTGCCCACGAACGCTATCACCGGCATGGTGAGTATGTTGCCCGCCATGCAGACATGGCCGGCTTTTCCCGCCAGGATCAGGCGGCTTTGTCGGTGCTGATCCGCGGCCATCGGCGCAAATTGCAGCAGGACATGTTCGCATCCGCCCCGCCGCGGGAATCGCGGCGCATGCTCCGATTGACGGTGCTGCTGCGGCTCGCGGTCGTCCTCAATCGGGGACGGCATCCGGATCCGCCGCTTGACCTGCGGCTGGAACCGGGGCGGGGGGACCGGCTGTGCCTGGTCCTGCCAGGCGCCTGGCTGGAGGCCCATCCGCTTACGCTGGCGGACCTGGAACAGGAAGCAGGCTACCTGTCCGCGGTGGGGCTGACGCTGGACGTGCGGCAGCAGGCCGCAGACCCCTGAGCCAGGCTTCCGGGTGCGTCCGGCGGCGTGCTCACGAATGCCGGGCGAGGCGGTCCAGCAGCGCGAGTTGTGAGGACACCGCTGGCCTGGTTCCAGGCGTCGCCCGCAGGAAGGTGCCATCCGGCTGCATGATCCACGCCTGGGTGTTGTCCGCCAGGTAGGTTTCCAGGTCCTCGCGGAGGGATTCCTGCAGGGCCGGCTCGTCCACCGGAAAGGCGATCTCCACGCGGCGGAAGAAGTTGCGTTCCATCCAGTCGGCGCTGGAGAGGTAGACGCGCGGATCGCCGGCATTGTGAAAATAGAATACCCGGGTGTGTTCGAGGAAGCGGCCGATCACGGAACGAACGCGGATGTGTTCGGACACACCCGGGACGCCTGGCCGCAGGGCGCACATCCCGCGAACCACCAGGTCGATCTCCACGCCGTCCTGCGAGGCTCCGTACAGGGCGCGGATCATGCCGGGTTCCACCAGCGCGTTGACCTTGACGATGATTCGCCCGCCACGCCCTTCCCGGGCGTGTTCCCGCTCCCCGGCGATCAAGCGCTGCAGTTGCTCGTGCAGGGTGAACGGCGACTCGAGCAGCTTGTTGAGGCCGTCGACCTTGCCGAGGCTGGTCAGCTGGAGGAAGATGCGGTGCAGATCATCGCCGATGTCCGGGGCCGCCGTGAGCAATCCGTAGTCGGTGTACAGCCGTGCGGTGCGGGAATGGTAGTTCCCTGTGCCCAGGTGCATGTAATCCCGCAGCCCGTCCTGCTCCCGTCGTACCACGAGGATCATCTTGGCGTGGGTCTTGTGGCCAACTACCCCGTAGACCACGTGGGCGCCGGCGTCCTGGAGGCGGTTGGCGAGACGTATGTTGGCCTCCTCGTCGAACCGTGCCCGGATTTCGATCACCACAGTCACCTCCTTGCCCGCGCGCGCGGCGGCAACCAGTGCATCGACGATGCCGGTGTCCGGCCCGGTGCGGTAGAGGGTCTGCTTGATCGCAAGCACGTTGCTGTCCCGGGCCGCCTGGCGGACGAAGTCCACCACCGGGGCGAAGGACTGGAACGGATGGTGCAGGAGAATCGTGCGCGAGCGCAGGAGGGCGAAAATGTCCGGGCTGCGGGCGATCTCCGCGGGTATTCCCGGGGTGAAGGCGGGATAGGTCAGGTCCGGACGGTCCACGGTGTCGCAGATGGCCAGGAGCCGGTTGAGGTTGACCGGGCCGTCCACCTGGTAGAGATCGTCCTCGCCCAGTTCGAACTCGTCGAGCAAAAACCCCGCCATGTGATCCGGACAGTTGGCGGCGACTTCGAGCCGCACCGCATCGCCATAGCGGCGTGACTGCAGTTCACCTTCCATGGCGACCAGCAGGTCGTCCACTTCCTCCTCGTCCACGTACAGGTCGCTGTTGCGGGTGACCCGGAACTGGTAACAGCCCTTTACCTGCATGCCGGGGAACAGATCCTCCACGAAGGCATGGATGATGGAGGAAAGGAAGACGAATTCGTGGCTGCAGGCGGCCAGATCCCTGGGCAGGGGGATCAGGCGCGGCAGGGAGCGGGGTGCCTGGACGATGGCGCGGCCGCTGTTGCGGCCGAACGCGTCTTTCCCCTCCAGCTGGACGATGAAATTGAGGCTCTTGTTGAGAATACGGGGGAATGGGTGTGCCGGGTCCAGCCCCAGGGGTGAAAGAACCGGCAACAGCGAGTTCTCGAAGTAGTCCCGCAGCCAGCGGCGTTGCTCCGCGTTCCAGTCGCTGCGGCGTATGAACCGGACCTCTTCCGCCGCCATGGCGGGAATGAGGACCTCATTGAGCAGTCTGTACTGTTCCGCAACCAGGTCGTGGGCGCGGCGGGAGACCAGGCGCAGGATCTCCTGGGGTGTGAGGTTGTCGGCGCCGGCCTGGGTGGAGCCCAGTTCATGGGCCTGTTTCAGGCCTGCGACCCGGATCTCGAAGAACTCGTCGAGGTTGGTGCTGGATATGCAAAGGAACCGGAGCCGTTCGAGCAGCGGTACGGATTCATCCCGTGCCTGCTCCAGGACCCGGGCGTTGAACTCCAGTAACCCGAGCTGACGATTGAGATAGAGATCGGGGTGTCTGAGGTCGATGGCGTCCATGAAATCGGGCCGTTTCCGGGAGCGGGTGAGGGGACAGTGACGCCGTGCGCCGCGGGTGCCCGGGGTCATTGGTGCGGGGTGCCGCCGACAGGCGCACGGATCATTTGCACCTGCTTGTCCGCATTGCCCCCATGGTGTCCGGATCCGGCGATGAAGGCTACCCCGCGTTCATGACAATGTCGTGACATTGTCGCCTTTCGGCCCCTGATCATCGGCCGCCGTTTTGCCAGGGTGCGGCCACCGCCTCCATAATGGACTGAAACGACAGCAGGGAACCAATAACGCGTTGCCCGGTTACAGGATGGCCGCACGGGCGGCGGGTGTGGGTGGGAACGGGAGGCGTGCGCATGCAGGAGTCGGACTGGTTCATGATCGTCCCCAGTGTTGGTGGGTCCGTGTTGATCTGGGGCGGGATACTGATCGTGTCCGGCTATCTTGCCCGGACGCCGATTCATCGCCTGATCCGCGGGCTGTTCCTGTCGATCCGTCACGGTTCCCGGCTGTTCGCGCGCGCCTGTGCGCACGCCGCACGCCAGTCGGGGCGCTGGACACGGCGCGCCCTGCTGGTGCAGCAACGGGACAATGCGATGCAGGGGGTGGTGCTCGACTTCGAGCGGCTGCAGCGGCAGATGGAACGCGATCTGGCCGGTGTGCCTCTGTTGCGGTCGCGGCTGGCACGTCAGCTCTCGGCCATGGAGGAAGACTTCCAGCGCAGTGCCGACGTGCCGCCGGAGCCCCCCGCCTGGGCGCGCGTGAGTCAGGCCATGGGGGAGCAGTCGGCGGAGCACGTGGGGCAGATGGCCAGGACGCTGGAAGACATTCGCGATGCCATGGCCCAGTATCGCGCTGACGCCCGGGAGGAAGTGCGGCGCAGCAGTCAGCGGCGGTACCTGCTTCTGTATCGCATGATGCCCCGATGGCGGCGGGTCGAGGGTGCGCTTCTCCAGCTCGACGGTCGCCTGGATCGCATCGAACAGCGTGTGGAGCGGTTACGACGCCGCGAACATGTCCTGCGCAGCAGTCAGCAGAAGCGGCGCAGGGATCGGCTCGGCATGCTTGGTTTCG
>SLLM01000154.1 GCA_007134055.1 Ectothiorhodospiraceae bacterium
CCCGGGTTCCATCCTGCTTGACCAGCCGGGGCATCACCAGTTCGGCGTGCTCGAAGGTGGTGAAGCGCTCGCCGCAGGCCATGCACTCACGACGGCGGCGCACCTGGTCGCCATCCCTTCCCAGCCGGGAATCGATGACCCGGGTTTCCTGTGCCTGGCAAAAGGGACAACGCATGAGCCGGCTCCTGGGATCCGGCCGGGGTCCCGGCCGGAGTGACGGCTGCCCTATTGCAGCCTGTCAGCCTCGTACACCGGCAGACGCCGGCAGATCTCGAGTACCTGCTCGCGGACCCGGGCGATCGTCGCCTCGTCGCCGATGTTGTCCAGGACATCGCAGAGCCAGTGCGCCAGCCCACGAGCGTCCTCCTCCCGGAACCCGCGGGTGGTAATCGCCGACGTGCCGACCCGCAGCCCGGAGGTAACGAAGGGGGACTGCGGATCGTTGGGCACGGTGTTCTTGTTCACCGTGATGTTGGCACGCCCGAGGGCCGCATCGGCATCCTTCCCGGTAACCCCCTTCCGGACCAGGCTGATCAGGAACAGGTGATTGTCCGTACCGCCGGATACCACGTCGAACCCCCGCTCCTGCACCACGTCGGCCATCGCCCGGGCATTGGCCAGCACCTGCCGCTGGTAGGTGGTGAACTCCGGCTGCAGCGCCTCCCGCAGCGCGACCGCCTTGGCGGCGATCACGTGCATCAGCGGCCCGCCCTGGATACCGGGGAAGATCAGGGAATTGAACCTCTTCGTGAGCTCCGGATTCTCGCGCGCCACGATCAGCCCGCCGCGCGGTCCACGCAGGCCCTTGTGGGTGGTGGTGGTGCAGACGTCGGCAATCGCGACCGGGTTCGGGTACTGACCGCCGGCCACCAGGCCGGCGACGTGGGCCATGTCCACGAACAGGTAGGCACCGACCTTGTCGGCGATCTCCCGGAACCGCTGCCAGTCCACTACCCGGGAGTAGGCGGAGAACCCGGCGACGATCACCCGCGGCCGGTGCTCCTGGGCCAGGTAATCCACCTGCTCGTAGTCGATCTCCCCGGTCTCGGTTGCCAGGCCATACTGGATGGCGTTGTACAGTTTGCCGGAGAAGTTCGGGCTGGCGCCGTGGGTCAGGTGACCGCCATGATCCAGGCTCATTCCAAGGATTGTGTCCCCGGGCCGGCACAGGGCCATGTAGACCGCAGCGTTCGCCTGTGAACCGGAATGCGGCTGCACATTGGCATAGGCTGCACCAAACAGCTCCTTCGCCCGGTCAATGGCCAGCTGTTCCGCACGGTCGACGAACTCGCAGCCGCCGTAGTAGCGCCTGCCGGGATAACCCTCGGCGTACTTGTTCGTCAGTACCGAACCCTGCGCCTCCAGGACCCGCGGACTGGCATAGTTCTCGGAGGCGATCAGCTCGATGTGGTCTTCCTGGCGGCGGATCTCTCCCTGAATGGCCTCCCACAACTCGGGATCGAAGCTGGCGATATCCTGATCACTGGTGAACATCGATGTCCCTCAATCATTGACAGGCTGCGTCTCGTCCGGCTGTCGCCGGAGGCGCACATCATACGCCAGTCCCCTGTCCCTTGCATCCGGGCAACCTCCTGTCAGCACGGCGGCAGGCGACGTCCATTTATCCGCGTTCACGTCCGGCCACCACTTCGTCGTCACGAAAGTCCGCCGCCGCCTTGCCAGTGCTCCCGTGATGGGCGAAAGTGCCGCCAGTAACGGGGATGGAGGCCGGGACATGGCGCTGGACACTTCACCACTGCTGGCGGGCTGGCGGGAATGGGCCGCGCTACCGGAACTCGGCATCACGGCGCTCAAGGTCAAGGTGGATACCGGCGCCCTGACATCGGCCCTGCACGCCATCCACGTACGTCTGTGCGGCCACGAACGGGTACGTTTCGACGTGCACCCGGTGCAACGTCGCAGCGAATACACCGTATCCTGCGAGGCGGACCTGGTGGGGCGCCGCCTGGTGCGCAGTTCCAGCGGCCACCATGAGTACCGGCCGGTGATCCGGACGGCAATCCTCCTGGGGGGGCGGCAGTGGAGCATCGACCTCACTCTCACCAACCGGGACAGCATGGGCTTTCGCATGCTGCTCGGGCGGCGGGCGATGCGCCGCCGCCTCATCGTCGACCCGGCACGCTCCTTTGCCTGCGGCGGCAGGCGCGGGTAACGTTGCGTCGGGCACTGCCACCCGCACCCGGCTTCCATCCGGGAAGTGAACTGGAGAGCGCATGCCGGAACCCCTGAACGTCGTCATTCTCTCCCGCAACCGCCGCCTGTACTCCACCCGCCGGCTGGTGGAAGCCGTCGAGGGACGGGGACACATCGCACGGGTCATCGATCCGTTGCGCTGCTACATGAACATCACGTCCCACCGACCGGAGATCCACTACAAGGGCGAGGTGATCAAGCCGGCAGATGCGGTGATACCGCGAATCGGGGCTTCGATCACGTTCTACGGCACGGCAGTCGTGCGACAGTTCGAAATGATGGGCACCTTCTGCGTCAACGAGTCGGTGGCCATCAATCGGGGCCGGGACAAGTTGCGCTCCCTGCAGCTCCTCTCCCGCAAGGGCATCGGGCTGCCGGTCACGGGCTTCGGCTACTCGCCGGACGACAACCTGGACCTGATCAACCTGGTGGGAGGTGCTCCACTGGTAATCAAGCTGCTGGAGGGCACCCAGGGCAAGGGTGTGGTCCTGGCGGAGACGAACAAGGCGGCGGAGAGCGTGATCGACGCCTTCCGCGGGCTGCGCGCCTATTTCCTTACCCAGGAATACATCCGCGAGGCCGGCGGCTCCGACATTCGCTGCTTCGTGGTGGGCGACAAGGTCGTGGGGGCGATGATCCGCCAGGCGCGGGAGGGAGAGTTCCGTTCCAATGTCCATCGGGGCGGCTCCATCCGTCCGGTACGCATCACGCCGGAGGAGCGCTCCACGGCGGTCCGGGCCGCCAAGATCATCGGTCTCAACGTCTCCGGCGTGGACATCATGCGCTCCAATCACGGACCCGTGGTGCTGGAGGTGAACTCCTCCCCGGGGCTGGAAGGCATCGAGGCAGCAACCAACAAGGATATCGCCGGCCACATCGTGCAATTCATCGAGAAGCACGGCCGGCCCGGCAGGACCCGTACCCGCGGCAAGGGCTGAACGGCGCTGCGGACGGACGGAAGGGGGGGACGCCCGTGCTGCTGATTCCAATGGACCGGAAGCTGGACTGGCGGCAACCGCCGGTGCTGACCCTCCTCCTGGCACTGTGCTCGATCCTGGTCTTCGTGCTGTTCCAGAGCGGTGACGGCGAACGCCACCGTTCGGCCATGGCGTACTACCAGTCCTCGGGGCTGATGGCACTTGAACTGGAGCGCTATCAGGAGCACCTGAGGATCCATGACGCCGGGAACGGGCTACTCGAGGCGACGACAGAGAACGCCAGCCCGTACGTGGTCTTCTGGCGCATCCTCCGGGACGAGGACTTCGCCCACCGTCTCCTGGAAGGCGAAGTGATCACGGTAACGGAGGCGGAGTTCAGCGACTGGCGGAGGGCGCGGGGCGACCTCCACCGGCAGCTGGACGAGATCACGTTCTGGCGCTTCGGACTGCGCCCGGGTGACCTGGAACCCGAAACACTGCTCACCCACATCTTCCTCCATGCCGACATTTTCCACCTGCTGGGCAACCTGCTGTTCCTGATCGCTCTGGGAATGCTGGTGGAGTTCACCGTCGGCTGGCACCGGATGCTGGCGATCTACCTCCTGGGCGGCATCCTGGTGGGTGCCGCCGACCTGCTGCTGACGCCGGAGAGGCTCATACCCGGCGTTGGTGCATCCGGCGCCATTGCCGTACTCATGGGCCTCTACGCGGTGCTCTTCGGCCTGCAGCGGGTACGCTTCTTCTATTTCATCGGGGTCTACTTCAACTACACGCGCGCCCCGGCGTTGATCCTGCTGCCGCTATGGCTGGGCTGGGAACTGCTCAACTGGATCTGGCTGTCCGCCGACAGCAACACCCACTACGGTGCCCACACCGTGGGCCTTGCCCTGGGCGCACTCGCGGGTGTCGGCCTGCGCCTGGCGTGGCCGGCAGCCATCAACCGCGACTTCGTGCGGGAGGCCGAACGCCGCGAACAGGCAGGGCGGGAAGCCGCGCTGGTGGAACGGTATCTGCAGGAACTCGATTTCGACCGGGCCCTGCCGCTGCTCGAGCGGCAACTGCAACGCGAGCCGGGCAATCCCGCCATCCTCCACCGCCTGCACAGGTGCCTGCGACCACAGCCGCAGAGCGAGCGCTATCACCGGCTCAGCCATGAGCTGCTGTCCCTGGGCCCGGGAGGTTCGGACGTCGAGGCGATGGTCCTGGACGTGTACCGGGACTACAGTCGACGCGCGCGGCCGCGCCCCCGGCTGAACGGCAGAACGGTACAGGCGCTGGCACTGCGCTTCGCCCGTGCCAACGTCCATGGCGAGGCCGGGGAGCTGGGCCGGATGGTGGCGGCGAGGAAACTGCCCGATGCGCCCGCCGTCCTGGTGGCGCTGGCGGAAATGCACCTGCGCGCCGGTCATCCGGAACGCGCACAGCCCTGGCTGGAGCGCCTCCTGGGCGACCATGCCGCCACGCGGGAAGCGGAATACGGTCGCGGCCTGCTGCGGCGCATCCATACTGAACGGCCCCACGCGGCCGGCGGAGCCCGGTCACGCTGATCGTCACCGCATACCGGGGCGGGATTCAGCCGCCTGTCTGACGCACGCCCCGCAGCAGGGACGCCACCTCTGCCTCGTACGGATTGTCCGGGTAGCGACTTTCGAGAAAACGCAGGATCCGTTCCGCCTGCGCCGGTTTGCCACCATCATCCAGGAACAGGCGCGCCGCAAGCACGTAGGCACCCGGCACATGCGGGCTGTCCGGGAAGCGCTGATGCATGCCATTAAGCAGCTCCAGGGCTTCCCGGGTCCGGCCCCGGGCCCTCAGTTCGCGGGCGATCGGCTCATGGTGCTCCGCGCGCAGCGGCAGGAAGCCCGGACGCGCCTGCCGGCACTCCAGGTACAGATCCGCTGCCTCGCCGGCACGGCCTGCCTTCAGGCGCTCGCCGATCGCTGCCCCGCCCTCCCGAACCAGGGTGTCACTGTCACCGCTCAATCGCGCGAGCTGCAGCATCCGGTTCGCCAGGGTGGCGGCCTCCTCCGGGTAGCGGTGCATTACATCGCGGAGTTCCGCCAGCGCCGCCTGGTACTGCTGCTTTTCCACCAGCTCGTGGAACAGCGTCAGTTCACCCTCGATGCCCTCCGCCTCCGGGGCAAAGGCGCTGTAGCCCAGGTTCTCGTGGTACTGGTAGACCACGTACCCGAGCATGTGAAACGCCATGAGGGTGAAGTAGTTCCCCAGGAACATCCCCGCGCCGAGATTGATGGCAAGGCCCGATTCGCCGGGCATGAGGCGATCGACCAGGGCGATGCTGGTACCGCTGGCGATCTGCACGCACAGGAGCAGGCCGAACAGCCCCAGGTAGGGCCAGCCGATGGCCGTGGCCACGCCCAGCAGCCGCAGCGGGTTCACGGCGGTCAGAAAACTCCGTTCGACGCCGAGGAGGATCACCGATGCGGGAAACAGCAGCGTGATCGTCAGCACCGCGACCCCTCCCAGCCAGACTCCGCCCAGGCGCCACGCAAACACCGCCAGCAGGATCAGGGCCACCAGCACGGCGAACTGCTTGAGCGGGAGGACATAGCCCTCTCCGGTCAGCGCCTCGGACAGCGGCGGCGGATCAGTGTCGCCGGCGGCAGTGCAGTGCAGGCTCTCGTAGCCGTACTTCGCCAGGATGAACAGCATGGCGAGGGACGCGGCGCCTGCAAGCAGGCCGTAGGGGACGAACACGCTGAAAAGGCCCAACGCCACCGTGATCAACAGCAGATCCAGTGCCGGGCGGCGCAGGGGATAGGCGAAGTATGACGGCATCCGGTGCCAGTACGGAGTGATACGCGGCTCGACGACGGTAGACATGGGCGTTCCCTGCTGCTCGCGAACGGAGCGGCACGACCCCCGGCCCAACCGCCCGGGGCTGCCGGTCTCCCGGATCCCCGAGTTTCCCGCGGAACGCAGCGCTGCGACGTGGCACAGATCACATTCCGGGCCGGCACTGCTACGGCTTGGATAAACGTGAGCCGATCTGGATAATGTGTGGCCTTCGTTGGCAGCCACAGGCACCGTACTCCATGGCCCAGTACATCTACACCATGAACCGGGTGAGCAAGATCGTGCCGCCCAAGCGCGAGATCCTCAAGGACATTTCCCTGTCCTTCTTCCCCGGCGCCAAG
The DNA here is from genome assembly GCA_007134055.1 of Ectothiorhodospiraceae bacterium. Lineage (GTDB taxonomy): Bacteria > Pseudomonadota > Gammaproteobacteria > Nitrococcales > Aquisalimonadaceae > Natronocella. The sequence goes on from SLLM01000154.1 coordinate 6,311, forward strand.
ATCGGCGTTCTGGGCCTCAATGGCGCCGGCAAGTCGACCTTGCTGCGGATCATGGCGGGGCTCGATACGGAAATCGAGGGCGAAGCCCGCCCGCAGCCGGGAATCAACGTCGGCTACCTGTCCCAGGAGCCGCAGCTCGACCCGGACAAGGACGTGCGCGGAAACGTGGAGGAAGGCGTTGCACCGCTGAAGGCGCTGCTGGATGACTTCAACGACGTCTCCGCCCAGATGGCGGATCCGGACGCCGATTTCGACAAGCTGATGGCGCGGCAGGGGGATCTGCAGGACCGGATCGAGGCGGCCGGCGCCTGGGACCTGGAACGCAAGCTGGAGCAGGCCGCGGACGCCCTGCGCCTGCCGCCCTGGGACGCGGACGTCAGCACACTCTCCGGGGGCGAGAAACGCCGCGTCGCCCTGTGCCGTCTGCTCGTCTCGGGCCCGGACATGCTCCTGCTGGACGAGCCCACCAACCATCTGGACGCGGAGAGCGTCGCGTGGCTGGAGCGCTTCCTGGCGGAGTTCCCCGGAACCGTGGTGGCCGTCACCCACGACCGCTACTTCCTCGACAACGTGGCCGGCTGGATCCTGGAGCTGGATCGCGGGCACGGCATCCCGTGGCAGGGTAACTACAGTTCCTGGCTGGAGCAGAAGGAGAAGCGCCTGGAACAGGAGCACAAGCAACAGGCCGCTCACCAGCGGGCGATCAAGGCCGAGCTCGAGTGGGTCCGCCAGAACCCCAAGGGCCGCCAGGCGAAGAGCAAGGCGCGCCTGGCACGCTTCGACGAACTGCAGTCCAGGGAATTCCAGAAGCGCAACGAGACCCAGGAACTCTACATCCCCCCCGGCCCGCGCCTGGGCGACAAGGTCATCGAGTTCCACGGGGTGCGCAAGGCCTTCGGTGACGTGCTCCTGTACGAGAATCTGGATTTCACCCTGCCGCCCGGGGGAATCGTCGGCATCATCGGGCCCAACGGGGCTGGCAAGACGACCCTGTTCCGGATGGTCACCGGCCAGGAGCAGCCCGACGCCGGCGAGATCGTCGTCGGCGACACCGTGGAACTGGCCTATGTGGACCAGAGCCGCGACAGCCTGGACGGCAGCAAGACTGTATGGGAAGAGATCTCCGACGGCCTGGACAATATCCAGGTGGGCTCCTACGAGGTGAATTCCCGGGCTTACGTAGGCCGGTTCAACTTCAAGGGCTCGGAACAGCAGAAGTACATCGGCGACCTGTCCGGCGGCGAGCGCAACCGGGTACATTTGGCCAAGCTGCTGAAATCCGGCGGCAACACCCTGCTTCTGGACGAACCCACGAACGATCTGGACGTGGAGACCCTGCGGGCCCTGGAAGAGGCGCTGCTGACATTCCCGGGATGCGCCGTGGTGATCTCCCACGATCGCTGGTTCCTGGACCGTATCGCCACGCACATCCTCGCGTTCGAGGGCGACAGCCAGGTGACCTTTTTCACCGGCAACTACACCGACTACGAAGCCGACCGCAAGAGCCGCCTGGGCGACGAGGCCCTCAACCCGCATCGAATCAAGTACAAGCGCCTTGCATCGTAGCGGGGGAGCAGCCGGGATCCGGTGAGCCGGAAAGGTTGGTAACGCATCCCGGCGGTCCCGGGTGTCCGGTACCGGGCGCTCCTCCGGGCTTCACCGACCGGGGGCCGATACGGCCTCCGTCGCTTCCTTCAGGGCACGGGCCACCTGCCATCCGGCGCGAGCGCGCCGGGAGCGCAGTCGCGGCCAGAGGAACGGCAGGAGGATACCGCTGAACCGCTGACGCACCACGAGCCGCGTCCCCTCCTCGTCCTCCTCGAGGACCAGGCGTTCCTCGCTGTCCAGCAGCCCGGGGACATGCCAGCGCCGCAGCCAGCTCAGCTCCCGGGCCGGCAGCACACGCATGCATTCCGCCTGCACGCACCGCCGGCGCCCGTCCTGGTCCACCGTGAGCCGGAGCATCGCACCGGTTTCCAGTCTGCCCTCCACCCCGGGGAGGACCGGATTCCAGCGCTTCCAGGCGGGCAGATCCACCAGCACGTGCCACACCTGCTGCGGGGTTGCATCAATGGTCACGTCGGCGAACAGCTCCCGGCGCATCGGCTTCTCTTTTGATGTTTCTCAGTCAGTTACTGCTACCGTTCTGTCCCGTCCCAGGGATGACGCCGCAGGGCCTTTCGCGTAGAATTCCGGCCGCCACGCCCTCGCCACTTCAGGATTACGCCCATGAATTCACAGCAGCAGGATACCTATCTCAACGACTGGACCAAACGCCAGGAACTGGCCGAGCAGATGCTGCCGATGATCGGCAAGCTCTACCGGGACCGGGGCATCGTGGTGAAGATCTATGGGCGGACCCTCATCAACTGCTCCACCATCGACCTGCTCAAGGCCCATCGCTTCGTCAAGCAGTATGATCCGGAAGGGCTCTCCATTCACAATTCCTTCCCGGTGCTGCAGCAGATCATGGAGATGGATCTCTCCCCCATGCGTCTGGATCTGGGCAAGCTGACCAGTGGCTATCTCAAGGAAGCGTACAAGGACGAGAGCCTGTCGGACTACCTGCACCGGAAACTGGAATCGGTGCGCGACGGCAAGGGAGCCCTGAAGCTGCAGGAGCCCCAGGACGTGGTGCTCTACGGCTTCGGCCGCATCGGCCGCCTGCTCGCGCGGCTGCTGATCGAGCGCACGGGCAGCGGTAACAAGATGCGACTGCGGGCCATCGTGGTGCGCAAGGGCAAGGGCCACGATATCGAGAAGCGAGCCAGCCTGCTGCGACGTGACTCTGTCCATGGCCCCTTCAACGGCACCATCCACACCATGGATGACGCCAACGCCATCATTGCCAACGGCAATTTCATCCAGGTGATCTACGCCGACTCTCCGGACAGCATCGACTACACCGAGTACGGCATCGACAATGCCCTGGTGGTGGACAACACCGGCAAGTGGCGCGACGAGGAGGAGCTCGGCCTGCACCTCAAGGCCAGGGGCGTCTCCCGGGTGCTGCTCACCGCGCCGGGCAAGGGAGAGGTGCCCAACGTCGTCTACGGGGTGAATCACGACGGCATCGGTCCGGACCGCCGCATCGTCTCAGCGGCCAGTTGTACCACCAATGCCATTGTCCCGGTACTGAAGGTAATGAATGACGAATTCGGCATTCAGCACGGCCACGTGGAGACGGTCCACTCCTACACCAACGACCAGAATCTGATCGACAACTACCACCCCGGGTCACGGCGCGGACGCAGCGCCGCCCTCAACATGGTGCTTACCGAGACCGGCGCCGCCAAGGCCGTGGCGAAGGCCCTGCCGGAGCTCAAGGGCAAGCTGACCGGCAACGCGATCCGGGTACCGACCCCGAACGTATCCCTGGCGGTACTGAACCTGTCCCTCGACCGGGAGACCAGCAAGGAAGAGATCAACGCCTACCTGCGGGACATCGCCCTGGATTCCCCGCTGCAGGAGCAGATCGACTACACCGCGTCCACGGAGGTGGTATCCAGCGACCTGGTGGGTTCCCGCCACGCCGGCATCATCGATTCCGCCTCCACCCTGGTGAACGGCGACAAATGTGTGCTCTACGTCTGGTATGACAACGAGTTCGGCTACAGCTGCCAGGTGATCCGGGTGATGCAGGAAATGGTGGGGATCCGTTTCCCGCAGCTTCCCTGAGCCGCGGGAGCGGGTATGGCGCGGCTCGTCAGCCCTTTGCCTGCTCCAGCGCGTGACGTTCCATCAGGGCACGGATGATCCCCCGGGTTTCATCGTCCAGACGCGCGAAC
>SLLM01000409.1 GCA_007134055.1 Ectothiorhodospiraceae bacterium
CGCAGCACCGCCACCCGGTGGCAATCCAGGATTTTGGGGAGATCGTGGGCGAGAATCGAATCGAGCTCGCTTCGATCTTCGGCCGCGTACAAATCGGCCAAGAATGGGTCCATCCACTGCTCCGAATCCGGCCGGTCGGCGCCTTCCCGCCGGCGCAGACGCCCGACCAATATCTCGCCGAACCCTTCCACGAGTGCCACCACCCCTCGCTCAGCCGACCGGGGACAATCGCCGGTCATGCGGAGCAACAGGATCCCCAGGCCGCCACCCGACTTTTCGGATCGCATCGCGACTTGAAATTGGTCTTCGTCACGCTTGGTTGAGATCGGGCAACCGCCGTATTGGGCCGAAGTTTCGGGGGGGGCTTGACTGACGTCGGTGCGACCGGCCGGGTCGGCGGCGCTTCCGTGATCCCGATCCGAAAGTCCCGCCAGCCAGCTACGGGATTGCGGTGGTAGCGGCTCGCCAACCTCGGCTACAGCGATGAGTCCGTCGTATTCGACGGGCGGGCGCAGGTTTTCGGCAGATCGGGGGCTGGGGAAATCTCCCGGGGCCGACATCCGGACAACGAAGTGCGTTCCCAGGCCATCTGTGATCAGCAACAAACTTTCGAGCAACTCATTGAGAAATGCGACATCGGAGTCCAACTCAGATGATTTGTGCTCGAGATCTTGCAGAATCCGGTCAACCCGCGAGATCGGTTCGGTCGTGGACATGGGGCCGTCGATGAAAGTCGATGAAGGGAAAGGACCAACGCGGTCAACGGTCCGACGTTTCTTCCGAGCCTATCCGAAATGGCGGTCGCCAGACTCTCGGGACATGGCCGCTCATCGAAAGGGTGAAGAACAAGGCGTCGATTGCCATTGCACCCGGCCGGTAATGGAGGACCGGTAACGAAGGGTCAGCCCCTTTTCCGGTTAGGCCACTATGGTTCGCAACCGGTAAAGTTTAGCAGCATATCGGCGAAGGGTCGGCGTTTCCCACCCGGCCGGGGCACATTGTCTGGACCGAATGTCGCGGATGGACCGATACTTAGCCTCACAAGGAAGATTCCCTCAAAGTCATCCTGTACCGATTCTAGGGCCGCCGAACGGTAGACGCGGCAACGGATGAGCCATCGCTCCCGCTCGACCGAGCAAGGAAGCTAAGCATGTCGTATCGAATTGCGACGGCGATTGCCGTCTGTTTGGGGCTTGTGGTCACCACCGGCTGTGGCTTGATTCACACGTGGGATCGGGAATGTCAGAGCACCTGTTACAAGCCGATCTCCGAGCCGACACCGGGGCTTTCGGCGATGTCCATCGAGGAGCCGTGTCTCGAAGAAAAATGTCTTGAGCCGTGGTCGGAGCGATTCAATCCGATGGATCTCAGCGAGGAGCAGATCGGCGAAGCCGAAACGTTCCCGCTGTCGCTCGAACAGAGCATCCAAATGGCGCTGAGCAATGCCACCGTGCTTCGCGACCTAGGGGCGACCGTGCTTCGGAACCCGGACGCGTCGGGGACCATCTTTGACCCCACGCTCATTTTTACCGACCCGCGATTGGGGCAAGAGGCCGCCCTCTCGGAATTTGACGCTCAGTTGTCGGTGGCCGCACTGTTTGAGGGCAGGAAGCGCGGGTTCAACAACACGTTCGTGGGGGATCAGGGCATTTTCGAGCAAGATTTTCACTCCTACTTGTGGGGAATCGGCAAGCGATCTGCCACCGGTGCCCATTACAACCTGCGGGGTGTTACCGACTATGACAATAACAATCAGATCGCGAATCGCCTGGGCCCCTCGACGTTCGACACGTTCCTTGAGGCGGAGGTTCGTCAACCGTTGCTGCAGGGTGCAGGTACCGAGTTCAACCGAATCGCCGGCCCGAACGCGCAGGTAGGACTCATTAACGGCGTACTCATCGCCCGTGTCCGCCAAGATGTCAGCTTGGCGGAATTCCAGCAGAACGTTCGCGATCTTGTGGCGGACGTCGAAAACGCCTACTGGGATCTCTATTTCGCCTATCGCGACCTGGAAGCCAAGATCGATCTCCGTGACCAAGCTTTAGAGATTGCCGAAAGAAAGCAAGCGCAAGCGGACGAGGGGCCGATCGGCGGGACCACCGGCGATGCGGATCAGGCTCGCGAACAGTATTACCGATTCCAAGCCGAAGTGGTCGACGCGCTCAGCGGGCGGCCCATCGATGGGACCCGCGTGAACAACGGTAGCACCGGCGGGACGTTTCGCGGGGTCGGAGGCTTGCGGGTGGCCGAACGCAGGTTGCGTCTGATGACGGGCTTGGAGATCAACGACGGCCGATTGATCCGTCCCACGGATCATCCGCCCACCGCGCCGGTCGCATATGACTGGAACGAGTCCATTTCCGAGGCACTGGTTCGAAGGGAAGAACTTCGGCGGCAGCGGTGGGTGATCAAGCAACGGGAATTGGAACTGATCGGGAACCGCAACTTTCTCATGCCACAAGCCGACCTCATCGGCCGCTATCGCATGAACGGTTTCGGCGATCGCCTGATCA
>SLLM01000240.1 GCA_007134055.1 Ectothiorhodospiraceae bacterium
CGCACCATGATTCGGTTTACGTCAACGGGCTGGTCGTGACCGCCTTCCCCTTGCCGGGCGCAAACGGAACTGTAGAACCCGTATTGTGTAAAAAGCCACATGCCTGTTCCTCAATGCCTTTCGGGTCCGGCGTTTCCTTCGAATGGATCATGCCGACAAGTCGCTGATTGTAACCGTTCACGGGCTCGAGGCGTAGCGGAAGCGTGAGATCGTCCGGTGACAGCGGCAATCGCGAGCTTTTCGATGAGGTGGGAGAAGCGACGCCCCTCCTCACGACGTGACCGTCGCTATCGTGAGCAGGCACGTTACGGGGTTCCCAAGAAATGACTCCTCACCTATTCGACCACGAACTCGAATTCGCTGTGGCCTTGCTGCTCGCCGGCAACCACCGCGGTACAGATCCGCTCCAAACGAGTCCGGCCCGATTCGCTCCGCGTTCCTTGCGTCATTTGCCGATGGATCCCAACGAAGCGGATCGCTTGCTCTGCCAGATTGTTCGTCGGATCGATCCACGGGTCACTGATGAAGCGTGAAGCGGCAGTAGTCCTCGCAATATCGAGATAGAAACGCTCCACCATGCTTGCCACATGCCGAGGATCGGGCGGCTCCACTGTCGCATCCCAGACGATCAAATCGCCGACACCCCTGAGCCAGGGCGATCCTCCGGGGGCCGAAGCCTTCCGCCTCAAGTTTTCTTCAATGCGGAAGACGGACGAAGTTTCAGCGCATCCCCTGGGCTCCGGACGACTTCATTGGGACCCCAGCAGGCCAGGGACGGCTCACCACCCCGCGTGCCGAACCTCGCCTCATGGTACGCTAGATCGTTATTCATCGGTGTCGTGCCGGCAAATCGCATCTGAAACGGCTTCGCAGGGACAATGGACCTCCACCACAACCTCTTCTACAGCTACCGTGGCCCGATTCCGGATGAGGGTGCTCGCGAGCGGCAGCTGGAAAACAACGTCACCAAAGCGTTGGTCAACACGCTCCGACTCGGCGGCGAATCCGTGTGGCGTCCGTTCCTCGTTGAACTCGGAGTGGCCGAGGCAGCTCAGGCCGAATTCTTGCTTCAGCGGTCCGACCTCCCTTCGGGCCCTGCTTCATTGAAAAAGCAGCGTGTTTTGCTGGGCATTTCGTCAACGCCGTCGAACTCGCCCCACGCGCCCACCTCGGATGAGATCTACGCCAGCGTTCCCGATGCTTGGATCTACGGAGATGGTTTCGCGGTGCTGGTGGAGAGCAAGGTCATGGGCGGCTTCGTTGAAGGGCAAATGCACTCCCACATTGCTAGACTGCGGGCAAACGGGAATGCTTCTCCCTCTGTGGACCTGAAAACTTGGCGAGACATTCACCGATTCTTTCAGGCTCTACGTTGCCAATTATCGGGCGTTTCGGCGTTTCTTGTGGACCAATTTATCGAATACCTGGAGTACAGCGAATTGAGCGGGTTCACCGGATTTCGAAGGGAGCACTTCGATTACTTTCTGACGCACGACGACGAAGAGGCCCGGCATTGGGTGAAGTCTCAGGTGGAGGACCTCGCGCAGCGGCTGCAGAAGTGTTTGCTCGCGATTGACAGCTTTTACGAAAGCTGGGATATGGGGACGCTCTATCAGTCCGCGTCGTATTGCTGGGTAGCATTCGGTCCGGCCAATGGGGGCTATCGCAAGAAAACCCATCAGAGCATCGCCATGAGTTCCGATGGGGTTCGTGTGTTCGTGAACGCGGAGTTGAAGCCGGCAGCCGACCGGATCAAACAGGTGCTGAGGCAGAAGCCCGAGTCGGTCCGCGCTGCCCTGCACGACATTCACAAAACCGAACCGTTCGATTTGGTGCTCGAGGAACGTATCCAGAAGCAAGCCAGCATCTACGATTACACTCCAAAGATGCGATTGCACTCGTCGCTAATTACCGACGATACCGTGGGCGGCCCGGCGTGGACCGCGTTCGTCGACACCGTACTGACTTTACCCCTGCCGTATGTCCGTATTGAGCGACTCCTGAAACCGAGTACTTTGCTGGACGCCTCCTCCAGCAGCGACGATGCTGCGATCGAAATAATCGCCGAAGCGATGCGGCGGAATCACGGCCTCGTGCAGATGCTTAACATGTAGGGAATATTGTGTTGCGTCAGGCGAAACGGGACGACTGCCTGTTGTGGATCACGACGGATGATTGAATTCCGCGATTACGACGGAATCGTCGCCACTCGGAAACGACGAAGGACGCTGGCGGCGGCTTGCCATCGCGTATCTCCGTGCCTGCTGCGAGGCTTGAGGATCGCGCGTCCCAACCACGTTTGATACAGCGACATCACGCACGTCCCGACGGCGTCTGCCTTCATGTGCCTGGTGGCGGTGGTGGACTGGTTCAGCCGTCATTTGATCCGTTGGCGTCTGTCCGATCGCATGGATGCCGACTTTAACGGGGCTGCCTTGGAAGACGATCTGCGGCAGGCAAGACCACCATCGGGCACACCGATCCGGGCGTCCAACTCACGA
>SLLM01000069.1 GCA_007134055.1 Ectothiorhodospiraceae bacterium
ACAACCTGCTGAAGGCGCTTGGCGGCGGCGTGTCCATCGGGCCGATCCTGGTGGGCGCGCGGCAGCCGGTGCACGTGGTCACGGAATCGGTTACCGTGCGCGGCCTGGTCAACATGGCGGCACTGACCGTGGCCCAGACCGAGGGTGTGGCCACCACCGCCGACGTGACCGCGGACTGAACCCGTGGTGCTCGGCACGCCCGGGCGCCACGGGCTGCGACATGCAGGCCGTCATCACGGGGAAGCGCGCCGGCGGAACGGGAACAGCAGCAGCATGCCGGCGACGAATCCTCCCACATGGGCAAGGAACGCCACGCCGGGTTCACCGGGATCGGTGAACACGGTCTGCAGAAGCTGCATCCCGAACCAGGCAAGCAGAACCACGGCCGCCGGTATACGTACCGGGTAGAGGATGATCCCGATGGGCACGATCACGGTCACCCGCGCCCGCGGGTGCAGCAGCAGGTACGCCCCCAGAACGCCGGAAATCGCCCCGCTCGCACCGATCATGGGAATCTGGGAATCCGGCGCCGGAACACCGTGCACCAGGGCCGCGATCACGCCGCAGGTGAGATAGAACGCGAGGAACCGCACGCGCCCCATGGCATCTTCCACGTTGTCGGCGAAGACCCACAGGTAGAGCATGTTGCTGATCAGGTGCAGCCAGCCGCCATGCAGGAACTGGGAGGTCAACGGCGTCAGCCACGCCGGTACCAGCTGCGCGTCGGGCGGCAGGACCGCCTGACCGAAGGTCACCGCCGGTATGAAACCCAGCCCGAAGATCAGCCGGCCCAGGGCCGCCTGGTCGAGCGTCAGTTGCCACAGGAAAATGCCGCTGCACGACAGCAGCAACAGCCAGGTGACCAGCGGAAACCGGTGGGTGGGATTCTGGTCGGATATGGGAATCATGCGGGTTTCGTTCGCCATCCGGGAACGCACCAGCATACCAGCCCGCACCGGAACCAGGCCCGGGCGGCCCTACAAGCCGCCCGGGCAATGCCTCGCGGAAACAAGCCCGGCCTTCGATGACGCCGAAAACCACCGGGGTGCGGCCTCCGCGACCGCGACCCGCGGGCAACCCGCCGCGGTCAGTCGAAAAAGCTGCGCACCCCGTCGCGGACGCGCTCGCGGACCTCGCCCCGGGTCTCGCCGGCGGCGTCGTCCCTGGCATCCTCGCCCGTGCCCTGGAGCTGCCGGTGGAACCAGCCGGGCTCCGAGGAGGCCGAATCTTCCGCTCCATCGGCATCCGCGTCGCCGCCGGGGCCGGACATCATCCGCGCATCCGGAGGCAACTGGAAGTTTTGGTCCGCCAGATCGCTCGTGTCGATACTGGTGAGAACCAGATCCTGGTTGATTCGCAGGATGCCGTACTGGTTCAGGTCGACGCCTTCGACAGCACCGATGGCGTCCTCCACTTCACCGGTCTCGCCAAAGTGGCGCATGAATGCCAGGTACCCCTGCCCGAGTCGCTGGACCCGCGGGTCATCACTGAACACGACCTCTCCGGCCGATTCCCAGTCCCCCGCCCAGCTGTCACCGACCTCCATGGCGTAGACCTCGCCACGTATCCCGGCAACCGTCTCCTGCTCGCCGGTCGCCTCGAAGCGCGCCGTCTCCGGGCTGCCACCGGCGGGCATCTCCGCGGCAGGAATGACTACCCAGTTGCCATTGTCACGCCCCAGCAGGTAGGGCTCACCCCCGGAGACAAGAAAGAACACGCCATCCGGCACGCGCAGCCGCAGGTTATCCGCATCGCGCACTTCCAGGGTCATGGACCCGTCCGGTGTATCGAACACACCGGTGACATCCGCCTGGACCACACCGCCACCCAGTGCGATCAAGGGGGCCAGCCCCCAGACGATTCCGCGTACGCCAGTCATAGGCTCCTCCCGGATGAACAACTCTGACACGGTACACCCCTGAGCACCGCGACTGCCAAACACAGTCTGCAACCCCCCGGATTCGGCACTCCACCCCCCGTTCGGGGGATGGACGGATGGCCTTCAGGCGTGTTCGGAAAGAGGCATGCAGAGGGTCACGAGGTAGCGACCGTCCGGCGCGGACTGGGGAGACGCTTCTATACGGGCACCGATCTCCCGGGCACGGGTACGCATGTTGTGCATGCCACGGCCTTCCATCATCACCAGCTCGCCGCAGGCCGTGGTCTCGGCGCTGCTGACTCCATCGTTGATCAGCCGGAACTCCAGTCGACCCTGCTCGCAGTGCCAGCTCACCTGGAGGACCGTAGGCTGCGCGTGACGCAGGGCATTGGTGACCGCCTCGGAAAGAATGCGCTTGACGTTGATGTACTGGCGCGGACTGAGCCGCGTCGCGGCTTCCTCGCTGGTACGCTGGGTCCAGTCAAGCTCGATTCCGCTTCCCGCCAGCCGTTGACGCAATTCGACACGCCACTCTTCCAGCGCATCCTCGAGATAGCGGCCATTGCCCTCGTCCAGCGCGTAGATCGCTTCCCGCAGCCCCTGCAGGGCGCTGCGGGTGAGTTGAGCAACCCGATCATCCGGCGATGCGTGCAGCAGGCTCAGCAGCCTCCCGCCGACGTCATCGTGGAGATCCCGGAGAATGCGTTGCCGCTCCGCCCTGGCTCCCTCATCGCGGGCGCGCCACACGCGGCAACTACGCCGTGTCACGCCCAGCAACGCCTCGACCAGGACGATGTCCCGGCCATGATAGAGCTTCTGCCCGCCGCGGGCGTAGAGCAGACGCAGATGTTCCGGGGCCTCCACCCGCGGGACGAGCAGGGCCGCGCCATGATCGACTACTCTGGGAGTCGTCAGCAGACCGTCGCGCTGCTCGACATCCAGGGGTTTGAAGACCTTCCGCAGCGTGGCTTCCCACGTCTCCTCCACCTCCCCGGCGTCGCCCGCCGCAAACACGCCCTCCACCAGCTCCGGCAGGTGCTGTTCCACGGGGACGCTGGCGGTACCGGCAATCCGTCCCCAGACCCATTGCCGCATGGGGAAGTACAGCCAGCCGACCAGGATCACCGCCAAGCCCAGTGCCTGCGCCGGCTGCAGACCCAGCAGCACGATCAGCATGGCATCGACCAGCAGCACCGCTGCCCCACCGAGAAGCCACACCCATATGCTGAACCACCAGCTCTCCAGATCGAAAAGACGGTAGCGCAGCACGCCCAGGGCGAACCCGAAATACATCAACGTGGCAAGCCCGATCATGGCCGTCTGCGACAGCAGCGGCGGCTCGCCGAATGCCACGGGGACGAAGTACACCACCAGGCTGATCCCCATGAACACGAAAACGGACAGGAATACCCACTTCAGGGCGGCACGGTCCAGTGGCTGCCGGCGGGCGAGTTGCCACTGCCGGATCGCAATCGTCACCCCGAGCAGATAAAAGGCGATGAGGGGGAGATAGAACGTGTGTACAGGCCATTCGACCAGTTGCAGATTCTCGTTGACCTGGTAGAGCGCCAGCATGGCGAAGACCAGCAGGCCGGGGGAAACCGAGGACAGCCGCCGCGGATAGTGGGCAAGCAGCGCCAGCAGCCCGCCGAGCAACAGCGTCAGGCCCAGGTGATTGCCGCGGACCAGCAACTGGAAATACAGCTCGGGGATCGCCAGCTCCCGGGCGAGATAGGCGCTGTTGAGCAGCGTCGCGATGAAGAATCCGGTACCGGAGATCATCAGATAGCGGGCAGGAAGATACCCGCGCCGGAACGTCCACACGGCCCACCCGATCAGGAACGCCATGAGGCCGAACAGGTTGAACAACCAGAACGCGTCCGGCAGCGCGGTCAAGGGTCGCTGCGAGTGCGGCTGCACGGCAACCACTTCGCCATCGGCCAGGACCAGCCGTAGCGTCCGGCCCGGATGCAGCAGCCCGGCGATCCGCCCCTGGCGTTCAAGGTAGGCGTTGTATCCGGCGTAATCCCTGAATCCATGGGGTTCCAGGGCGGGATCGAACGCGACCAGGCTCTCGAAGGCGCCATCGGTGCCGCGAATTGCCACGACCTGGTCACCGCGGATCAGGCGTCCATGCGATGGCCCCGACTCGTGCACTGCCGTGACCAGCAGGCCGCCCCCCCGGTCATCAGCCTGCAGCTCCACGCCCAGCCAGGCCTGCTGCAGGCTTGCATACACCACTGCCAGGATCAGCAGACCGGCACCAAGCCCGGCGCTGAGGAGCAAGGGCAGCGGGGCCACCCGGAGTGCTTGACCGGAGCCGAGTCGCACTACGGAACCATACTCAGCCCGGGGGTTCGACGATGCCCATCTGCACCGCCTCCAGGGTGGCTTCCGCCCTTCCGGAAACGTTGAGCTTGCGGTAGATGGATTTCACGTGACCGGCCGCCGTGTTAGGAGTGATGTCGAGCACCCGGGCGACATCCGTCCTGTTGAGTCCCTTTGCCAGGAGGCTCAGTACTTCCGTTTCCCGTTCACTCAGCAGCCCCGCCCTGCCACTGGATTGGCGTGCATTCCGCCGACCGCCCCGGGGGCGGTCATGAAAATGGCGCAGTATACGGCGGGCGATGCCGGGCGCCAGGGGTGGATTCCCGCGGAGTATGCCCTGCAGGCGCTCGACGAGCTGCTCCTCGGGTTCGTCCTTGAGCAGGTATCCGCTGGCTCCCGCTTCCAGGGCGCGAAACAGGTGTTGGTCGTCATCGAAGATGGTCGTGACCACAAGGTAGGTCTCCTGCGACCGTCGACTCACCTCCTCGATCAGACTGCAACCGCTGCCATCCGGCAGGCCCAGATCCACCAGGGCCAGGTCGAAGCGCTCGCGGCCGACGTGCTGCCTTGCCTGTGCCAGGGTCGGCGCCGGCAAGATCCGCGCGGCAGGGAACGCAGCCCGAACTACCTGTGCCAACCAGCCGCGCGTCTCCGGATGATCGTCCACCACCAGAACGTTATTCATTGGTTGTTCATGCCCCCCTGACCCGATCCGTGGGCGATACGACGCCAGTGCGGCCACCCCGTCCCGGGCCATGGATCTATTCTCGCCGCTCCGCCAGCCCGGTACAAGGAGGCCCCAGGATGCGCCCATGGACGCGCTCCGGACACCGGTGTAAGGTTTCGGCAGCCGGACCGCTTCGATACCGGACGGAGGGGCGGAGGTAGCCGATGTCGCGTTTCAAGCCGGAAGCCGCGGAACTGTTCGTCTCCACGGACGTGGAAACGGACGGCCCGATCCCCGGTGCCCATTCAATGCTGTCCCTTGCCTCCGCGGTATTCGACGCCGAGGGCGAACTGGTGGACACGTTCTCGGCCAACCTGGAACCACTTCCCGACGCCACCACGGATCCGCAGACCATGACCTGGTGGCAGGAGCACCCGGAAGCCTGGGCGGCAGCCACCTGTGATCCGGCACCGCCGGACCGGGTCATGAGCGAGTACCTTTCCTGGCTGGGGGGCCTCGGCGGCAGGCCGGTGTTTGTTGCCTACCCGGTCGCATTCGACTACCCCTTCGTCATCCACTACCTATCCCGCTTCACGGGCAGGGATCCGTTTGCCCGTGCCACCATCGACATCCGCAGCTACGCCATGGCGGTCATGCAGTGCGCCACCCTGGGCCGCGCCGGCATCCGCCGCATGCCCCGGCACTGGGTGGAGGATGACGGACTCTCAAGCCATATCGCGCTGGACGACGCAGTGCGGCAGGGATTGATGTTCATCCGCATGTACCGGGACAACCTGCGGCGGAGTCACAGCCCGGAACCCGACCCGGGAAGCCTCTCGGAGTATCCGGAATGGTGACGACGAAGCCGGCCCTGCCGGCGGGAACGCGCTGAACGGCATGCGTGGTGATTTTCTCTCTTTGCTCCTCGCCGGACTGCTCATCGCCCTGCCAGCGGTGGCTATCACCCTGTTCGGCGATGCCGCATTCACCGCGCTGCGCTACGACAACATGGCCATGGCCACCGAGGGCGAATGGTGGCGGGGCCTGACCGGCCACTGGACGCACCTGGGCATCGAGCATCTGCTGATCAACCTGGCGGGTCTGGCGCTGCTGACTCTCCTGGTCGGTCCCTGGCTCGGTGCCGGCGGCCTGCTTCTGACCGCGGTACTTGGCGCGGTCTCCATCAGCGGCGCCTTCTGGCTGTTCCACCCGGACCTGTTCTGGTACGCGGGTCTGTCCGGCGTCACCTCCGCGATCTGGGCCGCCGGCGGCCTGCGCGGGCTGCGCAGCGGTTCCTGGTTTGCCCTGCTGGTATTGCTCGCCCTGGCGATCAAACTGGCTGCGGATTTCTTCACCAATGCCCAGGTGAGCGTTTCGCAGCTCATCGGCGGGCCGGTGGTGGAACATGCCCACCTTTACGGAGCGATAGCGGGACTGGTGCTGGGAGCGATACTCCCGCGTGCCCGCTGACCCTCCGGCAGAGGCTGGTGGACGCCATCCGGACGTTCCAGCCTTTCAGGGAGTACCGTCAGGCCACGGGAATCACCCGGGAGCACCGGGACATTCATGAGGATGTCCGCCGGAACCAGTCACCGGTGGCGATGCGGGGATAGCGCCCGTAATCCCGCTGGTACAGGTAGATCCAGGCATTCCCCCAGGGCGTGGCAATCGTCACGCGGCGGTAGGTGCGGGGATGATCCTCGAGCCGGTCCAGCCACCGCAGCACGCGAGGGGTCACCTCATAGACCTCACCGGTGATCAGATCCTCGCCACCCGTGACAACGCCGGGATAGCCGCCCATGTGCAGCATCCGGAAGCCGGCTTCCGTGCGATGGCAGCCCAGACGCCGGCTGCAGCGCAACAGGCCGTGATTGCTGCCTCCCTTGCGCAAGGTGCCGTAGACGAAGACGCGATGCCTCAGTGGCATGGATCCATTCCCGCATCCGGACATGGACGGGTTCCGAAAGCACGCGACATGGTACGCGATCGGACAAGGCCCTGACGATACTTCCTGTATATTCTACGGGATCATGGCCGGATGCAGGGCGAGGTGTGGAGACGCTGCACTATTCCGTACTGCTGGTGGAGGATCACCGGGCCCTTGCCGGGACCATCGCCGATTATCTGGAGGCGATCGGGTATCTGGTGGACCATGCGCCAGACGGGCGCAACGCCCTTGAACTGGCCCGCGCCCATGCCTAGGACGCACTGATACTTGACGTGATGCTGCCCGGAATGAACGGCCTTGCGGTATGCGGGCAGCTACGCCAGGAGAGTCACAGGGCAACACCCGTCATCATGCTCACCGCCCGGGATGAACTGGACGACAAGCTGGCCGGATTCGGTGCTGGCGCCGACGACTACCTGGTCAAGCCATTCGCGATGCCGGAACTGGCCGCCCGGCTCGAGGCACTGATCCGGCGCACCAGGGGTGGCGGAACCCGGCATGAGTACCGGGTCGGCGATCTGGTCCTGAACCAGCACACGGCCCGGGTGACCAGGTCGGGCCAGTCATTGCACCTGTCCCGTACCCAGTTCGCGATTCTCCATATCCTCATGCGGGAGTCTCCCAAGCTGGTGCACCGCGGCACCATGGAGCGACTGTTGTGGGGTGACGACCTGCCGGACTCCGATGCGCTGCGAAGTCATCTGTACGCGTTACGACGAATCGTGGATCGCCCCTTTACCCGTGCGCTGATCGAGACGGTACCGGGCCACGGCTTCCGGATCGCCCCGTAGGCGCCCGCCATCCCGTGTTACCGGGACGCCTTCACGCCGGATCCGACATCCCGCAGCCGAATCGCCACCTGTGTCCCCTTTCCCGGTTTACTGGCAATGGTCACAAGCCAGCCGAACTGCTCCGCCAGGCGTTCAACGATGGCAAGCCCCAGCCCCTGCCCCGAGGAATCACCGCTGCGGCGCCCCTGGTCGCCCCGGTAGAAGGGTTCGAAAGCCCGTTTCAGCTCGGCATCATTCATCCCGGCACCGGTATCACGGATCGTCACCCCACCTTCATCGATCTGGATCGAGATCGTCCCCCGGGCGGTATAGTTGATCGCGTTGCGCAGGAGGTTGCCGATCACGATCGCCAGCACCTCAGCCGGCGCCAGCACCGGCAGGGACGCGCTATGCGTAATCTCCACACGGGTTTCATGCCTTGTGGCCAGCGGCGCCAGTTGCCCCACGCAGTCCTCCACCAGCCGGTTCACCGACACGGGATCCTCCGGGGGGCGGAGTTCATGACCGCGGGCAAGGAGCAGCACCGTCTCGAGAAGCGCTTGCATATCCTTGACCGTGGCGTGCATGCGGGCAAGCGCAACCCTGTCCCCCGGGGAGCGATCCGGGGTCCTGTCCAGCAGGTCGAGGGAGCCGCGGATCACCGCAAGCGGTGTGCGCAGTTCATGACTCGCATCCCGGGTAAATGCCCGTTCCCGTCCAGGGTATCCAGCCGCTGGGCGAAACGGGTAACCGCGTCGATCATGGCCGCCGCTTCGGCATCAGCACTGGTGCGATGCGGTGCCAGGACATGCCGTACCCGTCCGGGGTCGGAGGGGTCGAGCATGTCCAGCGCGTGGGACAATCGCACGATGGGAGAGACAACCTGGCGGAAAAGGCGATAGGCGAGGAACAGCAAGATATAGATCGTCGCCAGCGCGGCACCAAGGGGGACGATGCCGAAATACAGTACCAGGCTGGCAACCCGCTCCTCCTGGAACAACAGGTACAGGCGGTGCCCGCCTCGCTCCGACACGCGCACCCGGGGCTCGCCATCCTCCATGGCGACCCGACCGTAACCAGGCTCCTGCTCGTACAGGACGGCAGGCAGTTCCTCGCGTTCCGTTCCACGTTGCAGATACCCGCGCAGGTTCGCTGTGTTCGGCAGAGGCGCTCCGGCGTCGTCCTCGAACAACTGCCAGTAATGCGCCGCTTCGTCCTCAAGTGCGGCGCGGATGAGGACATCGTTGATGACCCGGTACGTCGCGTAGACTCCCACCAGCGTCGCGACGCTGATCAGCACCACCTGCAGTGCCAGAACGCGGAGCAGCCTGGTTTGCAGGCCAACTGGTTTCATGAGCGACGCCCCGGAGGCGGGTGGAACCATGGTGCGGGCCTTGTGTCATCAGGCGGACAACCTCTCCGCACCGGCGAATACCAGCCTTGCAGAAAACCCGGCCAATGTCTCGGGCTCCTCGCCGCGGGTATGGAATGGAAGCGCGAGCACGGCGGTGGTCAATCGACGCCGCGGGAGCGCGGCAGCGCCAGCAAGCGAGGCAGCGACGCTCTGCGGGCGGACTTCGTGACCGTCATGGACGGCAACGCCTTGGTTGCCCCGCGACTGCTGCAACTGCCTTCCGGCGCGTGGCCGCGGCGGCACGGCAGTCCATCGGAACGTGCTATCGAGTGGAGGATTGTGCCGCCACATACGCCTACTGGGACCGGGACCTGCTGGAACGTGACATCCTGATCAACAGCCAGACCGGAGAACCACGTCCGGTCACCCTCGAGGACCTTGGAACCGAGACAATCGAAATCCAGGGTGAACGGGTGCTGGCGAGACGGCTGCGCCTCGACGAGGGCACGGTAGCAATCGACCTCTGGTACGAAGCCACCACCAGCAGATGGCTGCGACTCGACAGCAGGAGCGAAGGAGGCCGCATGCTGCGCTACCTCGTCCGCCCTGAACAACGCATAACCCACTGACGAATCATGGAAAGTTCGCGATTTCTGCGGTTTCAAATCGCCAGTTTTTATAAAACTAGTGAAGGTTCCTTGCAATTCCTGACGGTGATTATGGGCCCGAAGCGCACTCCCGAGGCGAGCCACGACGATCTCTTCCGCAATCGGCTCGAGAACATCATCAATCAGCGCCACCCGCTGGTGCGGTTGGCCGAGCGAATCGACTGGCAGGTGTTCGATGACGAGTGGAGCGCGCTGTTCGAATCCAGCACCGGGCGCCCGGCCACCCGGCCGCGTCTGATCGCCGGGCTGATGTACCTGCAGCACGCCTACAACCTCTCCGACGAGGCGGTGGTGGAGCGCTGGGTGGAGTCGCCGTACGTCCAGTACTTCTGCGGGGAGGAATACTTCCAGCACGAGATGCCGATTGATCCGAGTTCTCTGGTGCGCTGGCGCCAGCGTGTCGGGGAGGAAGGCGTGGAG
>SLLM01000254.1 GCA_007134055.1 Ectothiorhodospiraceae bacterium
CCGTCGCCGGCCTGCTGTTCATCCTGATCGGTTCCCGCTGGTTGCTCCCCGACCGGCGCCCGGCGCTGAGCCAGCTCAGCGATCCGCGGGAATACAGTGTGGAGATGCTGGTGGACCCCCGCGGACCGCTGGTGGGACGCACCATTGAGGAGGGGGGGCTGCGCCACCTCTCGGGAATGTTCCTGGCGGAGATCGACCGTGACGGCGACGTGCTCCCGGCGGTGTCTCCGCAGGAGCGACTGCGTGCCGGCGACCGCCTGGTATTCGTCGGTATCGTTGAATCGGTGGTGGAACTGCAGAAGATCCGCGGCCTGACGCCGGCTACCGATCAGGTGTTCAAGCTCGATGGTCCGCGTTCCAGCAGGACGCTGGTGGAGGCCGTGGTATCCGGCTCCTGTCCGGTGGTGGGGCGCAGCATTCGGGAAGGCCAGTTCCGCAGCCGCTACGACGCGGTGGTGATCGCCGTGGCCCGGGACGGCGAGCGTCTGCGCCAGAAGGTGGGGGATATTGTCCTGCGGCCCGGGGATACCCTGCTGCTGGAAACCCGGCCGGCGTTCAGCGAGCAGCAGCGCAACAACCGCGAGTTCTTCCTGGTGAGCCCCATCGCCGATTCCTCGCCGCCGCGGCACGACAAGGCCCCGGTGGCACTGGCACTGCTGGTTGCCATGGTCCTGGTGGTCTCGCTGGGCTGGCTGAGCATGCTGGAAGGCGCCCTGCTGGCGGCCGCCGGCATGCTGGTCACGCGCTGCTGCAGCGTCAACCGCGCCCGGCGCAGCATTGACTGGTCGGTGCTCCTGGTCATTGCCGCGGCTTTCGGCCTCGGTGCCGCACTGGATCAGACCGGCGTCGCCGAAGCCCTGGCCCGCACGGTGATCGGGCTGACGGGGGACGGCGCATGGGTTAACCTTGCCGTCATCTACTTGCTGACGGCGGTCTTTACGGCGGTGATCACCAACAATGCCGCCGCCGTGCTGATGTTTCCCATCGCCAACGCGGTGTCGGTGGATCTGGGTCTGGAGTTCCTGCCCTTCGCGATTGGCATCATGCTGGCGGCGTCCGCCAGTTTCGCCACGCCTATCGGCTACCAGACCAATCTGATGGTGTATGGTCCGGGTGGGTACCGCTTTGCGGATTTCCTGCGCATCGGCCTGCCGTTGAACCTGCTTACGGGTGTGGTGGCGGTGCTGGTGATCCCGTTGATCTGGAGTTTCTGAACCGTTCGACTCAGGAGTATTTCATGACCATGTCCGACATCACGCCTCCCCACGGCGGTACCCTCAAGGATCTTCGGGTCGAGCCGGAGCGGGCCGAGGAGCTCAGGGCCGAGGCGGTCAAGCTGCCATCCTGGGACCTCAACCCCCGGCAGGTCTGCGATGCCGAGCTGCTCCTGAATGGTGGCTTCTCTCCCCTGGAGGGGTTCCTCACCGAGGCCGACTATGCCGCGGTCTGCGCGGATATGCGGCTCGCCGACGGCAGCCTGTGGCCGATCCCCGTCAACCTGGATGTAACCAGGGAGTTCGCCGGATCCCTGTCGGCCGGCGACCGTATCGCCCTGCGCCATCCCGAGGGAATGGTGCTGGCGGTCATGACGGTGGAGGATATCTACAGGCCGGACCTGCGGCGGGAAGCGAACCAGGTCTATGGCACCACCGACGAGGCCCACCCGGAAGTATTCCGGCTGTTCCATCAGACCGGTCCCGTATACCTCGGCGGTCGCCTGGATGGCCTGGAACTGCCACCGCACCATACGTTCAAGAATCTCCGCCACACTCCCAGGGAACTGCGGGAGTGGTTCACCAAGATGGGCTGGAACAGCGTGGTCGCCTTCCAGACCCGCAATCCCATGCACCGGGCCCACGTCGAGTTGGCCAAGCGGGCCTCGCAGAAGGGCGAGGCCAACCTGCTGATTCATCCGGTGGTGGGCATGACCAAGCCGGGCGATGTGGACTACTTCGTCCGCGTGCGTTGCTACCAGGAGGTGGTGCGGCATTTCCCGGAGCAGACCACGGCCCTGTCGCTGCTGCCCCTGGCCATGCGCATGGGCGGTCCGCGGGAGGCGGTGTGGCACGCCATCATCCGCAAGAACTACGGCTGTTCGCGCTTTATCGTCGGGCGCGATCACGCCGGACCGGGCAAGGACAGCAACGGTACGGATTTCTATGGTCCCTACGACGCCCAGGACCTGGTGGCCCGGTTCCAGGAGGAGTTGGAGATCGCCATGCAGCCCTTCGAGGAGATGGTCTACGTGGAGGACCTCGCCCAGTACGTGCCGCGTTCGGAAGTGCCCGAAGGTGGCCGGGTGCTCAACATCTCCGGCACGGAACTGCGCCGGCGGCTGCGCGAGGGTCTGGAGGTGCCGGAATGGTTCTCCTATCCGGAGGTCATCGCCCGCCTGCGACAGGCGTTCCCCACCAAGCGGGAGCAGGGTTTCACCGTGTTCTTCACCGGCCTCTCGGGTTCCGGCAAGTCCACTATCGCCAACGTGCTGGTGGCCAAGCTGATGGAGATCGGTACCCGGCCGGTTACCCTGCTGGACGGCGACCTGGTGCGCAAGCACCTCTCCAGCGAGCTCGGGTTCTCCAAGGAACACCGGGAGATCAACATCAAGCGCATCGGCTATGTCGCCAGCGAGATCACCAAGAACCGCGGTGTTGCCATCTGCGCTCCCATTGCCCCCTACGCCGCCACCCGGCGGGAGGTGCGGGAGATGATCGGTCAGTACGGCGGATTCATCGAGGTACACGTGGCCACGCCCCTGGAAGTGTGCGAGGAACGCGACCGCAAGGGCCTGTACGCCAAGGCCCGGGCCGGACTGATCAAGCAGTTCACCGGCATCGACGACCCCTATGAGGCGCCGGAAAACCCGGAGGTGGTGGTTGATACTTCCCAGTACAGTGCTGATGAACTTGCCCAGCAGATCGTGCTGCATCTGGAGCGCCAGGGCTTTATCGATCTGGCCTGATAATCCCCGCGGTGACGCACACCGGTACGGGGAACGCATAGCGCGGGAGCCTGCAATGACGACTATCGACAGCGAAGCCCTGTGTGCGCTGGCGCGCCGCGCGGGGGCTGCCATCCTGGAGGTCTACCACCGGCCGGATTTCGGTATCGAATCCAAGGCCGACGACTCGCCCCTGACCGCCGCCGATCGCAAGTCCCACGCGGTGATCGATGCCGGCCTGCGGGAGCTTGATCCGGCGATCCCGGTGCTCTCGGAAGAGGGTCGGGACATTCCCTATGCCGAACGCCGGCAGTGGCGGCGGTTCTGGCTGGTGGACCCGCTCGATGGCACCAAGGAGTTCATCAAGCGCAACGGCGAGTTCACCGTGAACATCGCCCTGATCGAGGATGGCCGGCCGGTCCTCGGGGTGATCTACGCCCCGGCGCTGGACCTACTCTACTTCGGCGCGCGCGGTGCCGGCGGGTGGCGGCAGGATGCCGCCGGCGATGTGCAGACCCTGGGGGTTCGGGCGCCGGAGGCGGATGCCGGCCACGCCGTGGTCAAGAGCCGCTCGCACCCGTCCGGCGCGCTGGCGGAGTACCTCGAGGGCGTCCAGGTGGCGGAGTCGGTACCGGTGGGAAGCTCGCTCAAGTTCTGCGTGGTGGCCGAAGGCCGCGCGACGCTCTATCCGCGCTTCGGCCCGACCATGGAGTGGGATACCGCCGCCGGGCAGGCGATTGTCGAGGCGGCCGGCGGCCGGGTGGTGACCGCCCGTGACCCGGAAGTGCCGCTGCGCTACAACAAGGAAGACCTGCACAACGATTTCTTCATCGTCTCCGCCTAGGGCTCTGAGGAGCCATTCGAGCACGCTGGCCAGGCGCCGCACGCAGCGCATGGCAAGGTCCTTTGCAAGAGTGGCACTACCGTCAGGGCGCGCCTGATGCCGGTACAGGTCCGGTGCCCCGGAACGGCTGCGAACTGCGGTTGCCCGCAGGATGCTGAAACCGGAATGCCGGCAGCCTGCCGGTCCTTCAGGGGGATGCCGGCCGCCGGACGCTGTCCCGGCGGTAGCAGGCGTGGGTGACCAGCCGCCGGAACAGCGCCCGCTGTTCCCGGCGCTGCGGCAGATACTCCGGATGCCACTGAACGCCGAAAACACAGGGCAGGTCCATGTGTTCGATGGCCTGGATCACTGCATTCGGTTCCTGCGCCACCACCCGCAGTCTGACGCCGGTCTCCCGGATGGCCTGGCGGTGCATCGAGTTGACCCGGCAGCGGGTGCGCTTCATCGTCCGGGCGAGGCGGCTGTCGGGCTCGATGTGAATGAGCTTCTGGGGCCAGATCGTCCACAGATCCGGGGATTCGTTATAGAAATCCGACAGGTCCTGGTGCAGGCTGCCGCCACAGGCGACGTTAAGCAGTTGTGCGCCGCGGCAGATCCCCAGTATCGGCAGTTCCCGCTGCAGTGCCTCCTCCAGGAGCCGTGACTCCAGGGTATCCCGACCAGGATCACCGCGGCGCAGGTGCTTGGTGCTGAGCAACCGGCGCAGCGACCAGATCACGGGAAACAGGAGCAGCGTGGTCAGGAACCGCCAGAAGCTCGGACTCTGGCGACGCAGGGTACGCAGGCCCGGATTGAGCGGATGCTCGCCGTACAGGGCGGGGTCCACGTCGGCGCCACCGCCTACGATCAGCGCATCGACGCGGTCGATCCCCGCTGGCCGCCCGGGGGTGATGCGGATCGGCTTGCCGCCCGCATAGCGGACCGCAAGCGAGCCGAAAATCCAGGCCGCCAGGCCACCCCGGTCCGGGCCGGTGATGCCGATCACCGGGCGGTTCAAGGGAGGACCTCGGCACAGACGGCAGCCCATTGCTGGTCCACGCCCCGCATCCAGGGTCGGGCGTGGGATTGCAGCCGTTCCGCCAGGTGGGTCATGACGTCGGCGCGGGCGGCGAGCCACTCCACGGCCACCCAGCCACGGTATTCGTGGGCCAGGGTCCAGGTGGGCTCATCAATGCGGCAGTTGGGCAGGCGATAGTGGAACGCCGGGCGGGCCTTGACCATGCCTGCCGCCTCCCCGAGCGACACGACGGCCCGATCCCCGACCATGTATCGGAACAGTGGCAGCATATCCAGCGCACGGTTGCGGGTGGGGTTGTGTTCCAGATAGTCGGCGACCAGCCGTTCGGTGTCCGGTGCGTACCCGGGGTCGATCACCATTTGCCGGTAAGCTTCCGGGAACGGGTCGATGAACGGCATCAGCCGGCGTGTCCAGTCGATCTCGCCGGAGACGTGAAGCCAGTCGTAGAGCAACAGAAAGGCGCGCAGGTGGGCCAGTGCGCTGTCGCCGTCACACGATACTGCCTCCGGGTTCAGGTGCAGGCCGAAGGCGTAGATCCATGACGCCCTGGTTCCGCGCGCCTGCAGGCCCTGCAGGCGCATGCGCAGCCGCTCGATGTGGTGCAGCTCGATGAGCGGAATCGGCGGTGTGACCACTTCCAGTGGGACCACGGTGGCCGCGGCCCGGGCAAGGAAATCCTCGATGCGCCCGCGGTAGGGTTCGTCGTCGACGTTGAATCCGATCCGGCGGAGGTACTGGGCATACACCCGCTCCTTCAGGAGATTGGTGTCGATCTCGACGATGAATACCCCCCAGGGGGTACTCTCCACGCGGTGCACGAAGGCGCTTTCCTCCACGACCTGCCCACCATAGCAGTCGGCGATCAGGTGGCTGATCGCCGGCAGTTCCAGTCCGGCGAACTCCAGCTCGATTCCGAGGCGGCGCGGACGGCCATCCCGCGTGTTCAGGAACTCGGGGAGTGGGAAAGCCATGAGGCGACATCCTCAGGTACACGTTCTCGCTCTGGCAGCCGTCCGCTGGGGGGAGGCCAACAGGCGGTAGTCTGGCATACTCGCCCACGGAAGCGGTAACTGTCCCGGTCTTCCTGTGCCGGCCGGATGGCCGGAGGGGGTCGGGATTCAAGCAAACCAGCAGAGGAGAGCGATCGTGAAACTGGAAACCATGGCCGTCCACGCAGGGTACAGTCCGGAACCCACCACGAAGGCGGTGGCGGTGCCGATCTATCAGACAACCTCCTACGCCTTCGATGACACCCAGCACGGTGCGGACCTGTTCGATCTCAAGGTGCAGGGAAACATCTATACGCGAATCATGAATCCCACCAACGCCGTCCTGGAACAGCGTGTCGCCGAGATGGAAGGAGGTATCGGCGGCCTGGCGGTCAGCTCCGGCATGGCGGCCATCACCTACGCCCTGGAGACCATCACCGAGGCGGGCGACAACATTGTCACGACCAGCGAGCTCTACGGCGGTACCTACAACCTGTTCGCCCACGCCTTCCCGCGGCGCGGCCTGGATGTGCGCTTCGTCTCCCACGACGACTTCGATGGCATGGCCGCGCAGATCGACGATCGCACCCGGGCGATCTTCTGCGAGACCATAGGCAACCCGTCAGGCAACGTGGCCGACATCGCCAGGATGGCGGAGATAGCCCACGCCCACGGAGTCCCGCTGATTGTCGACAACACCGTGCCGACCCCCTACCTGTGGCGACCCATCGAGCAGGGGGCTGACATCGTGATCCATTCCCTGACCAAGTTCATGGGCGGCCACGGCACCACGGTGGCCGGGGTGGTGGTGGATTCCGGGCAGTTTCCGTGGGCGGACTACCCGCAGAAGTACCGGATGCTGACCGAACCGGATCCCTCGTATCACGGCGTTGTCTACACCGATGCCCTGGGGCCGGCGGCATTCATCGGTCGCTGCCGGGTCGGCCCCCTGCGCAACACGGGCTCGGCCCTGTCGCCGTTCAACGCCTTCCAGATCCTGCAGGGTATCGAGACCCTGCCGCTGCGCATGGATCGCCACTGCGAAAACACCCAGGCAGTTGCGGAGTACCTGGACGGTCACCCGCAGGTGAACTGGGTGAAGTACGCCGGCCTCAAGGAGAGTCCGGATCACCGCCTGGCGCAGAAGTACATGCAGGGCCGGGCCTCGGGTATCCTGAGCTTCGGTATTCAGGGCGGGGCCGAGGCCGGGGCGCGCTTCATCGATGCGCTGAATCTCATCACGCGGCTGGTGAACATCGGTGATGCCAAGAGCCTGGCGTGCCACCCTGCGACCACCACGCACCGACAGCTCAATGACAGCGAACTGGCATCGGCGGGGGTGACGCGGGACATGGTTCGCCTGGCCATCGGTATCGAGCATATCGATGATATCCGCGCCGATATCGACCAGGCGCTGGCGGCGGCAAAGGGCTGATATACAGTGGCGGTTTCCCGGTATGTCCCTGCGGGAATCCGCCAGATGCGTCGCCGGACTCGCGGGCCGTCGCGACCGGGCCGGCGATGCACACCACCAGGGAGCCCTGCAACAACGCCCTGCGGGTGATTTCTGCGCTGCTGTGGACGGCGTCGCGCGTCGGTCATGTAGCTGCTGCTACACTTCCCTTCTCGCGCCTTGCCACAGCGGCGCAGGAACCACCGAAACCTGACAATTACGTCCTGAAGGGGTAGCAGGTGCGGCGACGCGTAGCGCGCCCTGTCCTGGAAGAAATGCGATACTAGCCTGAGCGCGCGATCAATCCGTGCCACCTTGGATTTTCACCACGCCATCCCACAGCAGAGCCTTTCATGACGTACTGTCTTGCCGCCCAGATGAACGCCGGTCTCGTCTTCGCGTCGGACTCCAGGACCAACGCCGGCCTGGACCACGTGAACAGCTACCGCAAGATGCACAGCTTTATCTGGGAAGGGGAGCGGGTCCTGCTGCTGCTGAGCGCCGGCAACCTGGCCACGACCCAGGCGGTGGTCACCCAGCTGGAGCGGGATGCGGCGGCGGAAAAGGGCGAGAGCCTGCGCACGGTCCGGCACATGAGCGAGGCGGCGGCGTACATCGGCCGGATCAGCCTCGAGATGCAGCACCGCTACCGGGTGCCCGATGCCGCCAAGCCGGTGTCCATGGAAGCCACCTTCATCATCGGCGGCCAGATCGGCGACGAGGACCCGGAGCTGTACCTGGTCTATCCCCAGGGCAACTACATCACCTGCTCTGACGAACAGCCGTTCCTGCAGATCGGCGAGACCAAGTACGGCAAGCCCATACTCGACCGGGTCATCGAGCCACCGCTTTCCCTTGCGGATGCCGCACGCTGTGCCCTGGTTTCCATCGACTCCACCATGCGCTCGAATCTCTCGGTCGGTCCGCCGGTGGATCTGGCCATCTACCAGGCCAATACCCTGGAAACCCCGCGCATGATCCGCTACAAGCTCAACTCCCCCTATTTCGTGTCCATCCGCAAGCAGTGGGGGGAGGGAATGAGGCGGCTGTTCGATGAGTTGCCCCGGTTCGACTGGGAAAAGGACAAGGGGAACGGCCGCTGAACCGATCCGGTCACGCGAGCGGGGAACCGCAGTTGTTGATGCCGGTCAATCCAGAGGAGCCCTTCAACACGTATCGTCATGGCAGGGTCGCGGCGGTGGCGCAGTGTCCGGGGCATGGCAGCGCGGGGCGGGTGATGGCGATGTGCCGCATGTGGCGCGGGATGCTGGTGGTGCTCATGGTGGCGACACCGCTGCCGGTGATGGCGGATTCCTTTTCCCCGCGGCTGTCGGGTGAGGGGGAGCCGGCATACCGGGAGCTTGGCCGCGCCATCGACGACGCCCGCCAGGAATCAGCGCAGCCCCGGCCACCCGGCCGCGCTGATGGACTGACACTGCCGGGGCCGCGCGAGCCCAGCGTCAGCGACCGGCGGGTGGATCAGCGCGGACAGGCGCTGCACCGGCGCCTGCGTGACCATGTGCGTTAATGGTAGAGAGGAGTGGACGATGACGATCGGCAGACGGATGCCCGCTTTGCGAATGGTATTGGCGGCGACCGGGGTGTTCTTCCTCGCCGCGGCTGGTGGCTGGTGGCTGATGCAGGGTACGGTCGCCACGTCCCACGCCGCCGGTATCCAGGATGGCGCGCTGGCCGAGCAGGTTGCCACGGACCGGGATATCAAGGTATTCAAGACCGCGACCTGCGGCTGCTGCGGTGACTGGGTGGATCATTTGGAGGCCTCCGGGTTCAGCGTCGAGGCGGTGGATGTTAGCCAGAGCGAACTGAACGGGCTCAAGGAACGTGCCGGTCTGGCGCGCGAGCTTGCCTCCTGCCACACTGCATTCATCGACGGGTACGTGATCGAGGGGCATGTGCCGGCGGACGATATCCGCGAGTTGCTGGAAACGGCACCGGCGGTTACCGGCATCAGTGTCCCCGGCATGCCCGTGGGGTCCCCCGGAATGGAAATGGGAGATCGCCTGGATCCCTACGACGTGGTTTCATTCACCGCCGACGGCGAAGTGAGTGTTTTCACGCGCTATCATCCGGAGTAGGCCGTCCCGGGGAATGCATCGCCGGTGCGGGGCGGGGCCGGCCTCCCGGACCAGTCGTCAGCAGGGGGCGCCGCGGCCGCGGAGAAACGCGGACCGGCGGTGCCGGACCGCCAGTCGACAACGGGGCGTTGAACGTGGTAACTAGAGTCCGCGAGTGTCCAGCCAACGGGAGTTCGGGAAGATGAGTGAAGCACGCCGCCAGGATCGGGAAGTCATCGACTACTACGTCCAGGTGCTGGAGCATGATAGCGGACACCTGCTGGGCTACTTGGTGGATCTCACCGAGCATGGTTTCATGCTGCAGAGTCACGACCCCCTGGAAGGAGACCATGAGCGCCGCTTCCGCCTGGTACTCCGTGAGCCGCTGGATGGTGTCGACCACATCGAGGTCACCGCCCACCGGGTCTGGACCCGGGAGAAGGACACCTCGGTGTTCGTTCACAACGGGCTCCAGTTCGCGCGTCTGGACGATGAAACCCG
>SLLM01000380.1 GCA_007134055.1 Ectothiorhodospiraceae bacterium
CACGTGATGCTTGAGGCCATGCGCCTGGCCTTCGCCGACCGTGGCGTGTGGATGGGGGATGACGACTTCGTCGACGTGCCGGCCACAGGCCTGCTGCACCCGGACTACATCGCCCGGCGCAGCGAACTGATCGACCCCGGTCAACGCCTGGAGGAGCCGGCCGCCGACGATCCCCGGCCATTCGACGACACGCACTTCAACCGGGAAGCGGACCGGGTCGCCACCGGCGCACTATCCATACGCGAGGGCGAGAACACCACCCACTTCTCCGTGGTGGACCGCCACGGCAACATGGTGAGCTACACCAATACCATCGAGTCCGCGTGGGGAACGGGGCTCATGGTACCGGGCTACGGCTTCCTGCTGAACAATGAGCTCACCGACTTCAACTTCACCCCCCAGGCGAGCACGGAGGGGGGGGCGTTCGATCCCGGCGCAAACGACATCGAACCGGGCAAGCGCCCGCGCAGCAGCATGGCGCCTACCATGATCTTCCGCGACGACACGCCCGTCGCCGCCTTCGGCTCCCCCGGCGGGGCCACCATCATCAACTCCGTGGTCAACGCCGCCATGGCACTGATCGACCATGACCGCAACGCCCAGGAAGCGGTGGATCTACCGCGCATCTCGCAGACCACGGCGAACTGGCCCACCGCCTGGGAGGCGGGAATCGACCCCGCCGCCATCGACGCCCTGCGGGAACTCGGCCACGAGCTGCGGGAGGAACCCATGGAAATCGGCGCGGTACAGATGATCGTGGTCGATCCGGACACCGGCCTGCAGTACGGCGCCGCCGACCGTCGCCGGGGCGGCGGCGTGATCTCGCTCCGGGCCGCGGAGATCCGGGCTGAGTAGCCCGGTTCAGAAGCCGCCGTAGAAAATCACCGCCAGTCCCGCCGGCAGGGCGAGCAGTCGCCGCCACGGCCGACCCGGCTCGCCGACTGCGGCATAGGCCAGCAACAGCAGGCCCAGGCCGACCTTGACCGCCGCGGCCAGGGCCAGCAGCGGTTCCTCGGCAAGCTGCAGCAGGGACGGGTTGACGATGAAACCGAGGGGCACCACGAACAGGCCCAGCCCCAGGCGCAGGGCTGAACCCGCCACCGGCACCCAGGGACAGCGGGCGATCCCCGCAGCGATGAACACGTTGCCGCACACCGGCGGCGTGATGGTGCAAAGCAGCGCATACCAGAACACGAACAGGTGAGCGTAGAGTTCCGGCACGCCCACTGCGACCAGGGCGGGCCCGGCCACCGCCACGCAGATGATGTAGGCCGCCGTGGTGGGCAGCTCCATGCCCAGGATCAGGCTCGCCAGCCCAGTCAGCAGCAGCACCGCCCAGAGTTCGCCACCGGAGAGGGAGAGAATGAGCGAGGTCAGCTTCACGCCGAGCCCCGTCATGTTGAACACGCCGACGATGATGCCGGCACAGATGATAACCGCTGCAATCACCGCCACCTGCTGCGCGCCACTCACCAGTGCCTGCTCGGTACGCAGCAGGAAGCCACGCAGGGACGGCAGCAGATCGCTGCCGAACAGCAGCAGCGCCCACGCCGCAAGCGTGGCGAATACCGCGGCGAATGACAGCGTGTAGCTCGTGAACAGGATGGAGCCGATCAGTATGCCAAAGGGCACCAGGAAGAACGGCGCCGTTCGCGCCACTTCCAGCCAACCGGGCATTTCCGAGCGCGGCAGGCCCTCAAGCTTGTAACGCAGGGCATAGACATGCACCGCGGCCCAGGCGGCGACGAAGAAGAGTACCGCCGGAAGAGTCGCCGCCACCATGATCTCCGCATAGGGCCGGCGCAGCAGCTCCGCCATCACGAAGATCCCGGCGCCCATGATCGGCGGCATGATCTGGCCGCCGGTGGAGGCCACCGCCTCCACCGCTGCCGCTAGCCGGGGCGGGTACCCGCGGCGCTTCATCGCCGGAATGGTCACCATGCCTGTGGACGCCGTGTTGGCAGCAGCCACGCCGGAGACGGTGCCGTAGAGCGCAGAGGAGACCACCGCGACCTTGGCGGCGCCGGCCCGCATCCGGCCGGCGATCTGGGTGGCCAGGGACATGAAGCCAGTGCCCGCCTGCCCCGCGGAGATGGTGGCGCCAAGAATGATGAACAGGCTGATGGTGTCGACGGAAATCCCGGTGAGCGAACCCCACAGTCCGCCCTCGGTAATGGTGAGCGTTCCCAGGAAGTAGTCGAGCGGCATGCCGGCATGGCCGAAGTTCCCCGGCACATGATGGCCCAGCAGCCCGTAGAGCAGGACGATGCTCGCCACCACGGGCAGTACCGCCTTGATGGCCCGGCGTGCCATTTCCAGAACCACCAGCAGCAGGGCGATCGCCACCGCGTGCTGCAGCGGGCCGGAGAGCGCGCCATATTGCCGCACCAGCTCCGGGCGGTGGTAGACGACATACAGGCAGGCGGCAATCCCCACCGCACCGATCACCCAGCCGCTGCGCCGGCCGCCGCCGCCCTGGGCAATGGCAACGCCGAAGAAGAACACCCAGGCCACGGCGAAGGCCATGTGCAGCGGCCGGGTGACAAGGTTGGGAATCAGGCCGGAGAACGCGATCCACAGGTGAAAACCGACCGTCAGGGCGGCGAACGCGACGGTCGCCCAGCGCAGCCAGCCGTGGGCCGGCTGGAACGTTTCCTGGGCGGGGACGGCGGGAGTGGATGAACTCATCGGGAACACGTCCTGACGCAGCAGGGGCGGACCAGCGGCCCGCCCCCGGGAGCCCGTGCGGTCACCGCACGGGTGCGGATCAGCGCATGCCGTCGGGGATCTCGATGCCGGCTTCCTCGTAGTAGCGCAGGGCGCCGGGATGCAGCGGCGTATTCATGAGCATGACCAGGTCGGGCGATACGCCCCCCCACCAGGCATTCTCCTCCGCGAGCGCATCCCGCTGCTCCCAGAACGACTTCACGATCGTGTAGGCGGTGTCCTCATCCATGGCGTCGGTGGCGAACAGGCCGACCGGCACGGCGACCGTGTCCACGTCCTCGTCCTGCCCGCTATATGTGCCGGCAGCGATGGTGATGGGCCCGGCCAGCGGATCCTCGTCCATGATCGCCTGACGCTGCTCATCGGTCAGACTGATAATCGTCACCGGTGTGGTGGTCGCCAGTTCCTGGAGCAGGGGCACCGGATGGGAGGAACAGGTGGCGAATCCATCCACCCGCTGGTTGCGCAGGGCCGGAGCGGCATTGCTGAGCTCGGTGTCCGTCAGCTCCATGTCGTCCAGCACCCCCAGCAGTTCCAGCACGGAGGTGGTACGCCCCTCGCAGAAGGTGCCAGTTCCCCCGGGAATGAAGCTCGCACCGGCGAGTTCCGATGCATCGGTGATGCCGCTGTCCTCGGATACCACCAGGTGGATGGTGATGAACGGCACGACCGCCAGTGTCCGTATGCGGTCATACCCGGTCTCGCCCTCGAACTGGCCGGTGCCGTCGCGGGCGGCCTCCAGCAGGCTCGGAGGTGTGGTGAAGACGAACGCGCCCGGGCGGCGGGCGGCTTCCTTCACGTTCTGCACCGAGCCCTGGCTCTCTTCCACCGTCGGCTGGATGGCCCCGTCGCTCGCCTCGCGGAGCATCTCCGAGAGCTGCACCATCATGACGTAATAGGACGAAGCCGACGCCGCCGACTTCAGCGTTACCCGGGTCTGGGCGCTTGCGGTGGCGGTCAGTACGAATCCAAGGGCAGCGATCAGGCACAGCATCGCGGAACGCAGAATCGCAGATTGCATGACGGGTTCCTCCAGAGGCAGGCGGCGCAGCCGGACATGGCGGCGGCCGATGTTCTTGTCTTCGGAGGCCTCCCCCGCCGGGCGAGGTGGACCACACCGTCCCGGAGCATGCCATCGCAGGTCCATGACAGCAAGCCGCTCTGGCGTCGGGTACTGAACTGCCGGGAGCGGCGCTGGTGCCGTTCCCGCTCAGTCGGAATCCGCTGACGATTCGATCAGCGCGTCCAGCCACTCGTGGTCGTCGCTGTCGATGGATTCGCCGGCGGAGTCCGCGCCCTCGAGTTCGAAGGTACGACAGTCGCCGGTGGCACGGAACTGGAAACTGGCGGAGTTCTCCGGCTCGCTCATGGTCTGGGCGCCGGTCACCGGGCCGAGGCAGTCCGGGTACTCTCCTGCGCTGCCGTAGCTGAAGATCTCGTCCCCGGCCAGCAGATCCTGATCGATGCGGAATTTGCCGAACTCCGGATGCAGCCCGAGCCAGAACACGGCCCCGTCCCCGTCGCCCGTATCCGGAATGAAGTCCTGGTAGAAACGGTAGGTGGTGTCGTTGAGGGTGACATCCATCGCGTAGAACCGGTTCGCCCCCTTGTTCTCCTGCAGGGAATTGAGGGTGAACTCCTCGCCGCGCCAGGCGACCACTACGTCCTCCATCCGGACCGTGCCACTGGTGCCCGACACCCCGACACTGACGTCGTCCCAGGTGGCGGAACCGCTGACCAGCACGTAGGGATCGATAGCGGCGCCACTCAGTCCGGGATCGGGTATGCAGAAATCGGCGAAGGTGCCGGAACCGGCGGATTCCGTGACGTTCCCGTCGGAAGTGATGTCCGTTGTGAACGTGCCGCCGCAGCCCCCCGCCACCACATCGGAATGCTGCAGGTTGCCTTCCAGGAACTCACGCATGACGGTGAGATGCGGCACCTCCATTTCCCGCACCAGGAAGGCCATGTCCGCCGCCAGCACGTGCTCGCCGTCGGCGCTGGAGATGAACGCCCAATCCGTCTCGCCGTCGTAGGGGCCGTCCAGTTCCAGTCCTTCCGCAACGGCGCCGTCACCGCCGTCCGGCTCCGGGGAATCGCCGTTGTCCGGGGAATCGCCACCGTTGTCCGCTCCGTTACCGCCGCCACCTCCGCCGCTGCTGCCACCTCCGAAACAGGCTGACAGAGCGAACATGGATGCGCACAACAACACAGGAAGGAAACGGTTCGGCATCGTGGGGATCTCCCGGTAGCGAGGCTGAAGGCACAAGCTACCGGGACCCCGCTCGTGGCAGCCACCCCCCGAAGGAATCGCCCCGTACGGGTTATTTGCAGAACCCGTACGGATTCATATACTGGAGTGCTGCCAACCGTTCAGGGTCAGGCGTCCGTGGCGGCGTCCCCGACCTTCCGCACTACCGCGACGATCCCTTCGAAATGCTCCACCCGGACGACGTCCCCGGGGTGCAGTTCGGTGCCATCCACTGACCTCACCGCGTAGAACTCCCCGAGGATGCGTACGCCTCGCCGCCCGGTAAACTCGACGACCTCGAATCGGGACATCGCGGCACGCGGGTCGGTGATGGAGTTGCGGCTGTCGTTGCGGCGGCGGCGCAGCATCCAGGCGACGGGCGGGAGGCTCACCACGCCCACCACGGCGGCGGTGAGCAGCTGGCCGGTGGGATCCAGACCGGACAGGGCCGCACCCATGCCTCCCAGGGCAGCCAGACCCAGAATCAGGAGCACGCCGCTGCCCCCGCCCGCCAGGAGAAGGTCCGCCAGGAGCAGCAGGATCCCGAAGATCAGCCAGAGTTGCCAGGCGTGGATATCCACGGTGCCTCAGGCCAGGGCAGCGAGGTACTGCCGCAGCTTCACCGCATCGGCATGAAACCGGCGAATGCCCTCGGCAAGCTTTTCCGTGGCCATGGCATCCTCGTTCAGGGCCCAGCGGAAGGCACGCTCGGAGACATCCATGGGCCGCACATCCTGTTGCCGCGCCTGCTCGGGATCCAGCCGCCGCCGCACCTCACCGTCACGGCTGCTGAGTTCCTCCAGCAATTGTGGCGAGATGGTCAGGCGATCGCAGCCCGCAAGCGCCTCGACCTGGGCGGCGGTGCGGAAGGAGGCAGCCATCACCACGGTCTCGTGGCCGCGGGCCTTGAAGTACGTGTAGATCTCCTGCACCGAGCGGACCCCGGGATCCTCCTCCGGGGTGTAGTCCTTGCCGGTGGAGGCCTTGTACCAGTCGGTAATGCGGCCGACGAAGGGGGAGATGAGATACGCTCCCGCCTCGGCACAGGCAACCGCCTGGGCCTTGCTGAAGATAAGCGTCATGTTGCAGTTAATCCCGCTGCGCTGCAGTTCCCGGGCCGCCTGGACACCTTCCCAGGTGGAGGCGACCTTGATCAGGATACGATCCGCCGTCACGCCCTGCTCCGCGTACATGTCGATGAGCCGATGGGCCTTCTCGATGGTGGCCCCGGCGTCGAACGAAAGCGCAGCATCCACCTCGGTGGATACATGACCCGGCACCAGACGGGTCAGCTCCCGGCCGAAGTTGACTGCCAGGCGGTCGAGAACGGCGTCGATATCCCCATCCCTGGACCCGGTTCTGCCCCGGCCCCAGGCCACCGCATCCGCCACCAGCGCCTGATAGTCCTCGAGCTGTGCGGCCTTCAGCAGCAGGGATGGGTTGGTGGTGCAGTCCCGGGGACGGAACTTCTCGATGAGACCGATCTCGCCGGTATCCGCAACGATGGTGCTTGACTGCGCGAGACTCTGCAGCCGTGTGGTCATGGCGCTACCTCCGCGACTCTGCCGTCCTGCCGGCCAAAAGGCAAGCCGGAACGCTGCTCGGCGTTCCTGCCCGGCCGGCGAGCGCCTATGCTCGCGCAAGATGCCGCGAAGTTCCAGCGTGGTGTCCGTAACAGCCGTCAGGTCAGCACTCGATGATGTTCACCGCCAGACCACCCCTGGAGGTCTCCTTGTACTTGGAAAGCATGTCCCGGCCGGTATTGCGCATGGTGCGTATGACCTTGTCGAGGGAGACGAAATGCTGGCCGTCACCGTAGAGGGCCATCCGTGCGGCGTTCACGGCCTTGACACCGCCGACGGCGTTGCGCTCGATACAGGGGATCTGCACCAGGCCGCCGATGGGATCGCAGGTCAGCCCCAGATTATGCTCCAGCCCGATTTCCGCGGCATTCTCAACCTGTTCCGGGGTCCCGCCCATGACCTCCGCCAGTCCCGCCGCAGCCATGGCGCAGGCAGAACCCACCTCTCCCTGGCAGCCCACCTCGGCCCCGGAAATCGACGCGTTGAGCTTGATCAGTATGCCGATGGCCGTGGCAGCGAGCAGGAAGCGCACGACACCATCGTCGTCGGCACCGGGGACGAAATCACGGTAATAGTGCAGCACTGCCGGCACGATGCCTGCGGCGCCGTTGGTGGGGGCGGTGACCACGCGGCCGCCGGCGGCGTTCTCCTCGTTGACGGCAAGGGCATAGAGCGCGACCCAGTCCATTGCCTCCAGGGGATCCCGCGCCCGCCCCGGGGCGCGGAGCCTGCGGTAGAGTTCCGGCGCCCGCCGGCGCACGGCCAGGCCGCCCGGCAGTATCCCATGATGGCGGATCCCGGCATGCACGCACTCCTGCATCACCCGCCAGATCCCCAGGATACCGGCCCGGGTCTCCGCTTCCGGACGCCATGCCGATTCGTTGCGCAGCATCAACTCGCTGAGCCGGCACTCGAACCCGCGGCACTGCTCCAGCATTTCGCGCGCGGTGGTGAACGGTGCCGGCAACGTCACCTGCGGCTGCTCGATGCCGGCACCGGTTCCGTCCAGGACGAAACCACCGCCGACGGAATAGTAGACGGCACTCACCAGCTCGGCTCCGTCCGCGTCCAGCGCAGTGAACACCATGCCGTTGGGATGTCCCGAAAGGGCGCGTCGCTTGCGGAACAGGAGATCCTCCCGGGGCGAGAAGCGCAGTTCTCCCCGGCCCGGGAGCCGAATCCGGCGCTCCTGTTCCACCGCCAGCGCCCGTGACGGGATCCACTCGGGGTCCACCGTTTCCGGGTCGCAGCCTTCCAGGCCAGCGATAACGGCCGGCCCACTGCCATGACCGCGGCCGGTAGCACCCAGCGAACCGCACAGTTCCACCCGCAGCCGATCAAGGCGCGGCAGCAGCCCGGTGCCGTCGAGCTTGTCCACGAAAAGTCGCGCCGCCCGCATTGGGCCCACGGTATGGGAGCTGGAGGGCCCGATACCGACCTTGAACAAATCGAACACGGAGAGTGTCATGCGACTCTACCCCCGGGGTGTGCGCTTGCGCGGGTCCAGGAACGGCTTCCTTACCACCCAGGCGTCCTGCAGACCGGTATTGGCATCCACCCGCAGCTCGGTACCCGGCTCGGTGTACGCCACCGGGACCATTGCGTAGCCGATGTTTCTGCGCAGTCGCGGGGAATGACAGGCGGAGGTCACGCTGCCGATCCACTCGCCGATGTCGTTGTATACCGGGAACACGTCGATCATCGAACCGTCGGTGAAGGAGCCCACCGATGGACCATCGATCTCCACCCCGACCAGCAGACGCCGCACCCCCTCCCGACTGATCCTCTCCAGCGCCCGACGGCCGATGAAATCGTCATCCCCGCGCAGATCCACCATCCACTGGTAGCCCATCCCCACCTCGAAGGGATTGGTATCGAACCAGATATCGCAACCGAAGGCGAGCATCCCGGCCTCGATCCGTCGTATGTGGCACGGACCGATCACCTGCATGCCGTGCGGTCGACCCGCTTCGCACACGCGATCCCACAGGGCCTGGCCATGGGCACCGGCCTCCCGCAGGTAAATCTCGTACCCCACCTCGCTGGTGTAGCCCGTCCGGGAGACAACCACGGACATGCCGTCGATCTCCGCAGTGCTCAGGTGGTAGTAGGGCAGCTCCGTCACCCAGTCGCCGAAGAGATCGGTCATCACGGCCATGGTCTTCGGCCCCTGGACCTGCACCGGAGCCACGTCCACCTCCCGGATGGTCACGTCCATGCCGCTGTTGACGGCCACGCCCCGACACCACAGCAGTACATCGCTGTCGGCCAGAGACAGCCAGAAGCAGTTCTCTCCCAGGCGCAGCAGCACGGGGTCATTGAGAATGCCGCCGTCAGGAGCGGTGACGAACACGTACTTACACTGCCCCACGGAGCAGCGGCGCATGTCGCGGGGGACGAGCATCTGCACGAAACGGAAGGCGTCCGGACCACGGATCTCGATCTGGCGCTCGACCCCGACATCCCACAGGGTCACGCCCTGTACCAGCGCCCAGTACTCGTCCACCGGATCCGTGTACACGCGGGGATGATAGTGGTGATTGTAGATGCTGTACCGGCGCACGCCGTGCCGGCGGGAAGCATAGAAGAACGGCGACTTCCTCACCCGCGGGTAGAGCAGGATCGAGGGCGCCTGGCTGGCAAGCTGGCTGACTCGCGCGGCAACCTGGGACATGACTTTCCTCCTTGCCCGGTGTGGATTCGCGGTCGATCCCGCGAGTCCACACCGGGCAAGGCTACGCCGCGAACACCGGCGGCAACCCCTTGCTGACGACGGCAAGTTGCCCGTCGGCGTCAATCGCGGCGCCGTGTCGCAGGTGCCAAAGGAGGCGTCGCGGCTGCCTGTTGCGCAGAAGGCTTCAGCCCCTGTGCCGACGCCGGAAAGCCGCCGATCCCGGCGATCCCCGCCGAGGCCGCGGCGCCGGCGCCCGGGCCATCCTGGAGCAGGCGCTCAGCGCGACGCCGCCTCTCATCGCTGGGGGAGCGCCCGTAGCGATCGTGGTAGCACTTGGTGAAGTGCGGGGGCGAGACGAAGCCGCAGGCGATTGCCACGTCGGTGATGGGCATGTCCGTCTGCAGCAGCAGCTGGCGGGCCCGCTGCAGACGCAGATCCAGGTAATACCGCGTCGGCGGACAACCGAGGTAGCGCTGGAAGAGGCGCTCCAGCTGACGGCGGGATAGGCCGGCGTGACCGGCGAGTTCGTCCA
>SLLM01000077.1 GCA_007134055.1 Ectothiorhodospiraceae bacterium
ACGGCGGCTTCCCCGCGCATGCGCAGTTCGTCGAAGCCCTCAAGCAGAAACACGGGCGCAAGTATGGATTCTGGCAGCTCGTCGACGGATGATTCCGGCGGCGGGTCAGGATTCCGCATTCAACCGGACCCGTGGCGCGAAGACCGCCAAGGCTGTCCATGTCGTCGCAAAGCTCCTCGGAGGTCCTTGTGGCGGCGTCGAAGACGGCCCATGCGGCGGGCTTGGCTTCCCTTCGGTGAAACTGCGACAGGTCGAAGAGCAGCGCGGCGCGCCCTTCGGGCAGGTCCGCGGCCTCCAGGCGCGCGCGCAGCGCTTCGGCTTCGGCATCTGCCTCCTCGTGCCGTTTCTCCTGCGGCGGAGCGGGGGTGGGCCATGCGCCATCGGGACGGATTTCGGCCAGCCAGTCCCGTAGCGCTTCGGTCGAAACGCAGTCGAGCCGGTTATATTCCTCGATTTCCTCGAGGATTTCGGGGTCCTCTCTCTCGCGCCATGCCTCGTAGGCGACGACGGACCCTGCGGCGGTCTTGACCTTGCCGGTGCGCTCAAAGCCGTAAAGATGCTCCATATCCTTGATCGAGTAGGATTTCTCGGAAGCGGCCACGCCGCCGCGCACCACGGCGTAGAGGTCGCAGAAGCGCCGCTCCCGCAGCCACCTGTCCAGCCGGGCCTCGCCGACACCGTGCCGCGTGCACAGGCGGCGCAAGGCAGTGATCTCGTAGGGGGCATAGTGGTACACATGCGCATCCGGGTGGGCCGAGAGGCGGGCATCGAACAACTCGGAAAGATCGATCAGCGCCTCTTTCTCCGCCGCGGGATCATGCGCCCAGAAGGGGATGAAGTCCGCGCCGTCCCAGACGCCGTGCAGGTATTCCAGTCCCTCGACGCCTGCATCTGCGTAGAACGGATCGCCCTCGATGTCGTAGAAGAGGTCGCCCTTGGCAGGCCGGGGGAGCAGGTCGAACCCCTTGCCCTCCGCCGTTTCGCGCAGAACATGATGCGGGCCCTTCGCGGCACGGTCGGTCTGCAGGCGGGCCTGGAGGCGCAGGCGGTCGAGGGTCGGGTTGGCGAGACGGGGCACGCGCTCCTTCCGTTCGGCGAGGTCCGCCATGGAGGTGATCCCGGCGGCCTCCAGCTTGGCCACCTGGCTGCGGCTGATCCCCGCGACAAGAAAGAGACTGTCCTCGCGCTCCCAGACCTCGGCGCAATGGTCGCGCCAGCGACACAGGTCGCAGGTGGCGCAGGGGATCGGCCGGGTGGGCCAGGGATCCGCGACGAAACGTTCCAGCCGGTCCCGCGCCTGCTGGGCGTAATTGGCGTATTCGGGCAGACGAAAACCAGCCCGGCTGCCGTCGCCCAGCAAGACATGGGCGCTCCTGGGTGTGCGGCCCTGCAAGGGCGCCAGAAGGTCGGAATAAAGCACCAGTTGCAGCAGGTGCGAAGGCGACGGCTTGCGCTTGAGCTTGGTGTCGGCGACCTCGTAGGACCACGGGCCGAGATTCGAGGGCAGGTCGACCCGTTCGAGGAAATCCGACCAGCCGCCCCAGGCGCCGCCATCCAGCGCGCCCTGGAAAACAAGAGCCGATCCCGCGCGAAGTGCCGCACGGGTTGCCTCGACTGCCTCCGGGAAGGGTTGATCGGTTTCGATCTCGGTTACATCGCCTGACGCTCGGAGGGCATCGAGATGGGCAGCCTCGTGGGCATCGCCGTGGCGCTGGAGCAGCTCGGCATCCTCGCTGTCTGGCGCGGGTTCCGGTCCGCCTCCCTGCAAGCGCTCGAGATCGAGGCGGCTTGCGTGAGCACAGGACATGAAGCGCATCAGGTCAGAGGCCGAGAGGCGGATGCGATCGTCTTCCTTCAGCATACTTCTGTCTCGTTCGCGGCCGTCACCGGTTCAAGGCGCAGCGCCTTGCCTCCGAGTTCGCGGAAGGCGCGCTGGCGGCAGGTGAGTACGATGATCTGCAGATCGCCCGCTTGCCGGTGCAGGGCGTCGAACATGCGTTCGATCCGGTCGTCATCTGTGAAGACCAGCGCGTCGTCGAGGATCACCGGCGCCTTCCGCCCGGACGCGGCAAGCATCCGCGCGAAGGCGAGGCGGACCAGAAGGGCGATCTGTTCCTGGGTTCCGCCCGAGAGGATATCGATGGGCTCGGATTGTCCATTGCGGACCAGCTTGTCCGGCAGAAGGGATTCCTCGCCCCATGTCAGTTCGGCGTCGGGCCAGAGCAGGTGAAGAAGCGGCTTCAGCTCCTTGGCGATCGGCTCGAAATAGCGCTCGCGGGCCTCGTTGCGCGAGGCCTCCAGCGCCTTTTCCAGCCGGGTCAGGACGGCCACCTCGTGCTCTATCCGCGCGAGAGTCCCCTCTGCTGCCTCAAGTTCCTGCTCCGTCTCCGCAAGGCGTTCCTCGACGGCGTCGCCCGCTGACCGGCCGATGCGTTCGTCCAGCCGGGCGAGCAGGGGCTTGAGGCGGGTGATCTCGTCCCGAGCCTGCTGCTCGACGGATTCTGCACGGTTCACGACCGCGCCGGTGCCGGCGAGATCCGGCGCGTTGCGGGCCTTTTCCTCATGTGCTGCCTTGGCCGCCTCGTGAACGTCGACCGCCTGGCGGGCTTCGGTCGCAAGGTCATCCTCCGACACCTCGCCGGACTTGGCCAAAGCCGCCTCGGCCCGGGCCAGGCGGTCGCGAAGCGAGGCGAGGGTCGCTTCTGCGCGGCTCGCAGCGTTCCTCAGGTCCGAAAATCGCTCCATTGCGGTCTCGCGCGCGAGCCGCGCGGCTTCACGGGCCTCGCGTGCCCTGTCCAATGCGGCCTCTGCCTCCTCCGGGTCGGGAGCTTCGCAATCCTCTTCCAGTTCGGGTATCCTGCCAAGCGCGTCGCGCAGGGCATCGATGCTGTCGGGGGCAAGGCTCGCCAGCACGGCGGCCGCCTCGTCGTGGCGCCGCTCCGTTTTTGCGCGCACATCAGCCGCGGCACGCGCGTCGTCGAAGTCATCGGCGTCGACTTCGCCGAGCGCCTTTCGCAACTTCTCTGCGGCGGCCTCGACGGAATGGTCGTCACCTGCCTCGCCGGGGCGGACCTCGAGCTCGCCCACGCCCTTGATCATGAGATGGGTGATGCGGGCCAGAGGCACCGGCTTGCCGGCGGGCAGGGGCGCATCGCCGTCACGGATTGCGCCCTCGCGCCCCTCGGCATAGCGCGCGACCACCTGTGTCGCCGAGGCGTTTCGGGCTGCAACGGCGGCCGCATGCGCAGCGGCCAGCGCCTCGATCCGCCGTAGGGTCTCGGCGTCCGGTCCCCTGCGGGCGGCGGCCGCCGCCTCCATCGTCGAACGGGCCCTTTCGGCCTGGGCGATCCGCTCCGACAGCTCCTTGCGCCGGTCTGCGCCATCCAGGGCAGCCTTTGCCCGCAGCGCGAGGGCATTGCCGCGCTCGGCAT
This sequence comes from Ectothiorhodospiraceae bacterium, assembly GCA_007134055.1. Taxonomy (GTDB): domain Bacteria; phylum Pseudomonadota; class Gammaproteobacteria; order Nitrococcales; family Aquisalimonadaceae; genus Natronocella. Next base: position 3,432 of record SLLM01000077.1, read on the forward strand.
CCTTCAAGGCAGCTTCCGCCGCCTGAAACGCCCGGTCCGCCTCATCGCGCGACGTGCGCTGTTGCTCCAGGAGCTCTTGCTGCTCCTTCGCATCGGCTTCGGCATCGGCGACGAGCCGGGTTGCCTCCGACTGTTCGGTCAGCGTGGCGTGGAGGCTCTCCAGCCGGGTCCGCGCCGCATCCATCGTCAACCGGGCCATCTCGACCTTGCGGGCCTCGGCTTCCAGTTTTTCGGCGTGGCGCTCGGCGGCGGCATGGGCGGTGCGGGCCGCTTCCAGCCGTTCCCGCCGCTCTTGGGCCGCCTCCGGCGCCTCCAATTCGCGCAGGTCTCGCCGCGCCCGCTTGCGCTCCGCGAGTGCGTCGTGGAGATCCTGCGCCGTGGTGGCAAGGCCGTTACGGCGGAGAGCAAGTTCCTCGACGCGATCCTGGGCTTCCTTCCACGGACCGTTCGCCCTGGGACGCCCCGTCGCCGTGGCATAGTTCGCCAGCTCTTCCCGGCACCGCGCGAGCGCCGCATCCATCCGGCGCCCGCCTGTCATCGCCTCGACCTCTGCACCAACCGAGGTCATTAGATCGCGCCTTGCCTCCAGCGCGGCGTCCTGCTCCTTCTTCGAGCCGGCGGTAAGATCGGTCATTCCCTGGCGAACCCATATCAGGCCGGAGGGGCCGCCCGCGTCGCCGCCCAGCAGGGTGCCGATCCACGCTTCGGCCTCGTCGGACTGTGCGACAAGTCCGCCGTCGCGGTGGACGGTAGCGAAGGGTTTCTGAAACCAGCGCTTGGCGAGGATAAACCGGCCATCCTCGGTTTCCACCTCGACACTCACCTCGGGCGCGCCGCCGACGTGAGGACGCAATGAGGAGACCTCCTTGTCGCGTGAGCCATGAGGCTTGAAGAACAGTGCCTGGATGGCGTCGAAGAGGGTAGACTTGCCTTCTTCGTTGGGCTCGCAGAGCACGTTCAGTCCGTCTGCGACCTGATCCACGCGGGCCGGGTGGGTGAAGCGGCGGACGTTGTTGAGAGAGACGGCACGGATCTTCATTTCGCCGCCTCCCGGACATAGGAATAGAGCCGGGCGAGTGCGTCCGCTGCCACCGCGCGATCCTCCTCGGACAGGGCATCGGCCCCTGCCTCCTCCATCAGCGCGTCCGCGGCGAGTCGGAGCGCGCCGCCCCTGTCGATGTCGTCCAGGTCGGCGGCCTCGTATTGCGTGCGGAGGAGGTCGGTCTTCAGTTCGAAATGGGCGAAATCCGGGGCACACCGGTGAGCCGCGCGCTGGAGGTCGACCTGGTCGGGCAGGGCGGCCCAGCCTGTGACCGCCACCCGTAGCAGCACGTCGCGGCGGCCCGTTTCGGGAAGGATCGCGCGCAAGGCGGCGGCGGCGTCCTGACGAGAGTGCAGCGGAAGATCTCTTTCGACCCAGAGGAAGGTGCCGGTTTCGACCCCCTCGACCTGCGGTGGGATCCCCGGTCCCTCGATTGATACGGCAAGGCAGACGCCGCGACGGTCGTGTTTGAAGCGATCCTGTTCGGGAGTGCCGGAATAATGCACCCGATCCGACACAACCATTCGCCCGTGCCAGTCGCCGAGGGCAAGATAATCGAGCCGTGCGGTCCGGTCCCGGTCTGGTGCGATCGAGGCGCCGGATTCGGTGAAGTCGGTCACTCCGCCATGGGCCAGCCCGATGCGGAGCTTTCCCTCGTCGCTCGCCATCGTCACCAGTCGTTCCGAGGGATCGCTCGCTCCCGAGCGGAAGGCGACCGGGCAGGGCAACAGGGTTGCGGCGTCTCCCATGTCCCGTGGCTCGGCCTCGGTCAGGGCGATGACATTGGGCGGCGCGTCCCGGGCGATGGCCTCCCACAACGGCTCCGCATCGCGCAGGTTGTCGTGGTTGCCGGGCAGCAGCCACCATGTGACCTCGGAGGCCTCCCCCATTGCTGCCAGGGCCTGCCGGATCACGGTGGAAGAGGGCGTTGCAGTGTCAAAGGTGTCGCCCGCCAGAAGCACATGCGCTGCCCCTTGATCGCTTGCGACTGACGCCAGCCGCCCGATCGCGCCATGCCGCGCCTCCATCAGGCGTCCCCGGATGTTGCCGTCTTGCGGCTGCGGGATATTGGCAAATTTCCGGCCTATATGGAGATCGGATGCGTGGATGAAACGGAAGGCCATGATGAAATTTCCTTACCTTATTCTCGCGGTCGTCACGGACCGTGGTTAACTGTTAGTGATACCGGGTGTCAGAAACTGCCATGGCGCTCACAATCCATGTGAGCAGGGAGGTGGTAGAAGGCGTTGGGTCGACAGAGCACTTTTCACCGGCATCCTTTTACATTCACGGTCCCGACAATCCCTGTCTGACGATCAGGGCTTAATGACAGCGAGTATTTTCCACTGCGGTGGCGAGAATGTGGAACGGTGTTGAGAATTGTGGGAAAGCGGAATGCCATTCCGTCACGGCAGTGCGGGGAAGTCACCACGCCGATACCCATGGACCATTTCCCGAAGCGCGGTCGGTGAGATGACTTCCACCTGGTCTCCCCATTGATAAAGATGCCAGGCCATTTCCATGTGACCGGACGCGATGAACCGGACCGTCAGCGCGCCATCGGGTTCCTCGAAGGTCTCCTGCTCGGCATGGAAGACGAATTGCCGGGCGGTTTTCGCGGCCGCCGGCGTGAAACGCCATTCCACAGGGCCGTATTCGGCATCGGAATGAAATGATCCGAAGGCCTGGCGGGAAAACCTTCCGAGATCGAAATCCGGATCCAGCGAGAAGCTGCGTCCCGTGATGGCGGCGTCTTCGATCCGGTCAAGGCGGAAGCGACGCATCCGACCATCGCCACTGGCTGGTCTCGCCACCAGGTAGCGACGTATTCCCAGCAACAGCCCGTGCGGCTCGAGCACGCGCTCTCTCGGATGTTCGTCCCTTTCACCTCTGTATGTCAATTTCACCTCCCAGGGTGCCCGAAGTGCTTCCGTTAGCGTTCCGAGGAGCTTCATGTCACCGATCACGCGTGGGCCGGGGCGAGATGCGAACCCTTGCGCCTCGAGAAGGGCCTCTGCGTCGGCCTCAGTCCGTCGCGCGTGAACAGCAGGCATCGCGGCCAGGAGCCGGTCCCTGAGAGCTTGCAGACGCTGCGCCTCATCCGGAGCGCCGTCCCTGGCCGCCCGCTTGGCGGCCAGGTCAAGTGCGGCAAGCTCGCTGTCCCTGATGCCTTGGGCCTGCAGCCATCGCGGATCGCTTCGCGGCAAATGCCACCGCCGGCGTCGGTCGGCGTCCTCTTCGATGTCGACCTGCGGGAAGACGGTTTCGAAGGCGCGCATTATCCGCTGCGCGGTTCGATGGTCACATGCGAATTCCTCCCGCACATCATGGAGCGAGACGCCCTCGAATTTGGCCATTGCCATATCCGCGACACGAAGGAGATCGGATGCTTTCGAATAAGACATGCATGCTCCTTGATTCCGAAGGCGCCGAAAGCATGCTGGCGATGACAAATGCTGTCATGGTGACGTAGCGGTTCTGACTTGTCAAACGTATCGGACTCAAATTCGAGGTGCGCAGGAATGACAAGGGTAGGGCTTGTCATTACGAGTGGACTTTGTATTCCTGCGCGCGCCCGCGTCGGTGGCGGCCAGGTTCTGTTTTCAGGCTGATTTCGTTCCCAAGATTTCATCGCTGAGATCCGATATTGGTTTCTTTCGCCATGTCGCGGGGCTTTCGGGCTCGAGACGAATGCTGATCCGGTAGGGTGCCGTTTCGGTGAAGACGACAATACTGCCTTCCCTTGCCCCCGATGCCACGAAGAAGCGCCGGACCCATCCTCTGGACCTGAAGATCGACTTCGCGCCGTCGATGTCGGTCATGATTGTTTCGGGACCGCCCCAGTCGATCTCCAGACGGCGAGGTGCGGCTTCCGATTTGTTGGACCCTCCGATCACGTCCCCGGGGAAGGTATGCATCACTGGGGCCAGCTTGATGTGGTTGTTTCGTATGTTTCCTCCACTCAGGGTGCTCCGCCCGAGTTCCTTGCGGTGGCCCTCCGGCAACGGAGGCATCGGTGCCTGATCCGGCGGAGTTTTCTTGTCAGGGCCGGCCGCCGCGTCAGAAGCGAACGACAGGGCTGCGACATGTTCGACCAGCCGGGCTGGCGGCGCCGAGGTATTTTGGGTCGCGGAGTGATCACTTTCGAGGAAATGAGCCAGCTGTCGGCTGACATCAGGGGACAGCGTGACCCAGGTTACCGTGCCGGCCTTGTGGTCGTAGGGCACGGGCCGCGAGAGCGGGATGACGTCGGCGAACTTCCAGGGGACCGCCCATTTTGCGACCTCGCCGCGGCGGATCATGTCTTCCGGGATGCAATGGTGATCGAAATTCGCGATCATTTCGGCCTGATCCAGAGCCTCGCCACAGTGCACGAGTCGGGCGAGTCCAACGACGGTGCCGCTACCCTTTCGGATCAGTCCGAACCAGCCGCGAACCGAAGTGGCCTGCGAGCGCATTTCCCAGTCTTTCCGACAGGCGAGGATGTGAACGATCCAGGGGTCGGCGATGATAAGGCCGCGGGTGACATTCATCTGCCTACTTTCTTCGATAATTGCTCAATTCAGCTCATAGGACCCATGTGGGCCAGGTGAGGTAGGGGAGAGCTCGTCACGACGGAATTGTTCCGCCATGCTGTCGGCGATGACGACATGCTGGCCTCGCCTCGGCTGGGGCATCGCCTCGATCAAGCCTGCGACGTCAATCTTGCTGTCACCCATGGGCCACAACGCCTGTTCCGCCAACCTGAACTTGCGCTGCATGAGGCTTTGCAGGAGGCAGTCGAAGCTCTGCGCGCCAAGTTCCGGGTGAAGCGCCATCGGCACATGCACAAGCGGCCTTCGTCGCGCGCCCTGCGCGCCGCGATCTCGAGCGCCTCGAGGGCCGTTTCCTGCCGTGGACGCAGCCGCATGTGGTGCCGCGGCGCTTCGATCCGCCAACGGCGGCGCAGATCGGCATCGTCGTCGCTGACGACATCAGCAAATGTTGCCTCCAGCGCATGGGTCATGCGCTGGGCGGTGCGGTGCGAGACTCCGAATTCCCGGGCGATCTCGGTCAGGCTCACGCCGCTGCGCCGTGCGGCGGCAATCTGCGCCAGGCGCAGAAGGTCCTGCGCCTTGGTCAAGGACATGGGGTGCCCATGACAGGATTTGTCATGTGCTGAGAGTAACCTTCGAATCATACTCTGTCGAGCCCGCAGCGACAGCGAGTCGTTGCCCCCCAAGGAGAGACGTCATGTTGTCACGCCACGCACAGACCCGTTGTCAGCAGCGCGGAGTCACGCGCCGTCTTCTGAGCGATGTCCTCGATCATGCTGATATCGACCGCCCCGTTGGCAACAATTGTCGCCAGCTGCGCGTCAGCAGGAAACGGGCGCGCGAGCTGAACCATGATGACCGATTGGGCCGCCTGGCGGTCATCTGGAGCGACGACAACGGCCAGGTCGTGACCGTGATGCCCGTGCATCGAAACAAAGCCGCCACAGGCGCCGAGCGCACATGCTGCTCACCCTTCACGAAGGGAGACACCCCATGACCCGAATCTATGAACGTCACCTCGACGCGCTCTTTGCGCGGGCCATCGCCGAGGCCCCCGAGTTTTGCGATGCATTCCTCGGTGCCATCGACGGTGACCCCGGCACCGGGATATCGCGGCTCGAGACCCAGACACCGCATCGCGGCGCAGGGCATCGTGGCAGCATAGATCTGGAAATCACCCTCACCGACGGGTCGGTCCTGCTGGTCGAGAACAAGATCGACGCGGGCTACAGCGTCACGCGCATCGGTGATGCGCAACCGGACCGCTACCGTGCGAGCGTCGCGGCCTTGCGAGCGCAGGGCGTGCAGGCAGCTTCCGTGTTGCTGGCGCCTGCGATCTATCTGGCCGGGACACGGCACGCGGGAGCTTTCGATCACCGTGTCAGCTACGAGGCGCTGCGCCCCGCGCTCACGGGCGACGATCGCGCCCTCCTTGACGCTGCCATCACGCAGGCCGCCACCCCATATGACCCCGAGCCGAATGTGAGCAGCGCGGCCTTCTTCGCGGATTACGAGGCTTTCGCGCGGGAACACTTCCCCGAGCTTGTGATCAAGCACAATCCGAACGGCAACGGGGTTCGGCCGACGCAGTCGCGCACAATCTATTTCGACGTGCCACGCACGTTGCGCATCTGGGCCACACTTCCGCGACCGCGCATGTCGCTGCAATGCCGCGACAGTGG
>SLLM01000009.1 GCA_007134055.1 Ectothiorhodospiraceae bacterium
CCGGTGTTGCCGCTGGTTGCCTCGATCACGGTCTGACCGGGCCGCAGGGCACCGCGGTTCTCTGCATCCTCGATGACCGCGAGTGCCATCCGGTCCTTGATCGAACCCATGGGATTGAATGCCTCGACCTTCACGTAGACGTTGGCCCCCGGCGCCGTGAGCCGGTTCAGACGGATCAGCGGCGTGCGGCCGATGGTCTCCAGGATGCTGTCATGCCGCGCCATGATGATGCTCCTCAGATGTCCTGCTTCAGGCTGTTGTGGTGTCTGGCTGCCACCGAGACTGCGGTGGAAGCGGGGAAGCGAGCGTGGAATTCACCGTGGTTTCGTCGCAGGGGCCGTGCCATGGATGAAGCCGGGCCATGAGGCTGACCGGGCTGGCCGGCGCTATACTTGACTATCCTTTCTTCCCTTTTGCCGGGTTGTGCGATGGGGATAACTCTCAACTTTCTCGGCGACCCGGAAGTGATTCGGGATGGCCGGGTCTTGACGTTGCCCCCGTCGAGGAAAACCCGCGCGCTGCTGGCGTACCTGGCCCTCGGTTGCCGTTCTTTCAGCCGGGAGCATCTCTGCGACTTGTTGTGGGAAGTTCCGGACGACCCGCGTGGCGCACTGCGCTGGAGTCTCTCGAAGCTCCGGCGGCTGGTTGACGAGCCGCACCGGCCCCGGATTCTCGCCAATCGCCTCACGGTCGCCTTCGATCCGGCAGACGTCGATATCGACGTCGCGGTGTTACATGCGCTGGTCGCCCGGGGCGTGGATAAGGCGCCCACGGTGTGTCTCGAGGCGTCCGCGCGACGGTATCGGGGTGCCTTTCTCGAGGGTCTGGACGTGCCGTGCCTGCACGACTTCCACAGCTGGTGCCTTGCGGAACGCGAGCAGTGCGCGTGGGCGCAGAAGGCGGTACTGGAAGCGTTGGTCCAGCGCCTGGAGGCGACGCCGGAGCAGGCGCTCGGGTACGCCCGGTCCCATGTGCGCCTGTCCCCGTATGACGAGGCGGCACGTGCGCGGTTGATCCGCTTGCTGGTCGCCATGGACAGGTCCGAGGAGGCGGAACAGCACTACCATCTCGGTCTTCGCATGCTCAAGGAGGCAGGAGTTCCCTCGTCCGGCGATCTCTATCGCGCCTGGCGGGGCAGGTTCCGGCAGCGGACAGGCGGTGGCGCCACACGCGGGAACCGTGGCGCGTCGACGGGTGGTGTGATTCACCGGCCCTCCCGTGACCGCCTGGTGGGACGGGATGAGGAGCTGGAATTCCTGCTGACGGCGTTTTCCGGAACCCGCTTCCAGCGGCAGGCCCGGGTTGTTCTGTTGACCGGCGAGCCGGGGATCGGCAAGAGCACTCTGCTGGAGGGGGTCGGAGACGTTGTCCGGGCAACCGGCACCCTGCTGCTGGAGGCCGCTGCCATCGAGGCGGACGCGATGCGGCCATTCGCATTGTGGGTGGATGCGCTGCGCCGACTCGGAGCCGCGGATACCGGAGACATATTCGGCGCCATGGACCACGGCAACCGGGACGGCTTGTTCGACGCCTTGAATGGTCGAATCGTGGAGATGCTTCGGCACTGCCCGGTTGCACTGCTCGTCGATGACATGCAGTGGTGTGACGCGTCCAGTGCTACGGCGCTGCACTACGTTGTGCGATCGAACCGGGACGAGCCGTTGTTCGTGCTGCTGGCCGCCCGCGACGCGGAAGTGGGCACCAATGATGGGGTGCAGCCGGCGCTCCGCGGCTTGCGTCACCAGGGGGTGCTTGAGGAGCTGGCGCTGCGCCCCCTGGCAGAGCCCGCACTGCACGAACTCATCCGTGAGCATGCACCACAGGCGGATTGCCAGCGCCTCGGCAGGCAGTGCGGAGGCAATCCCCTGCTGGCGATTGAACTCGCCCGGGCCGAGGCGGCGGGGGGAAGTGGCGGTTCGCTGGATGAGCTGGTCCGCGAGCGGTTGATCCGGATGGATGCGGAGGGCAGGGAAGTCATTCGATGGGCGGCGGTGCTCGCGCCGCGTGTGGATGTGGCCTTGATCATGCTTCTCACCGAGCTGGATGCCGGCCGTATCGGGGGTGTCGTCGAGACCGCCGAGCGCATGGGCATTCTTCGCGCCACGCAGGAGGGGCTGCGCTTCTCGCATGATCTGGTGGCCGGCAGTATCTACGCGGCGATCTCACCAACGCGTCGCCAGATCATGCACCGCCGCGTGGCGGCGCTCCTGCAGGAGACCAGTCTAGACCCGGAGCGCGCGGGCGACCTCGCCCACCATGCACTGCAAAGCGGCGACGCGGGCCTGGCCGCGCAGGCCATGGTGTCCGCGGGACGCCTGTGCCTGCGGTTCTTCGCCAACGAGGACGCGCTGACGCTCGCACGCAGGGGGGCGGCCCTGGCGGCGCAGCTACCACGGGCACGCCGCGTCTGCCTGCGTCTCGAGTTGCACGAGATCATGCTCAATGCCGCGCCTCTCGAGGATTGGGAGTCCACTGCCGGCGAGCTCGTGCATCTCGCCGAGCAGGCCCTGGAATATGGGGAACTGGCCCATGCACGCCTCGGTTATCAGCTGGCCAGCACGGTCCGTTGGGCCCACGGCCATTGGACGGGGGCCCAGGAGGAGGCACTGGAGGCGGAGCGGGTCACGCGCAATGCCAGTGAGCGGGATCACGTCATCGGCATGGCCGAGACCGCGAAATGCCTGGCCATGCTGGAGCGGGACATGGATCGGGCCCGGGCCATGGTCATGAATGCCCGGGCGTTGGCCGGCGCCCACGGGATAAGCTACCACGCCATACCCATGGCGCTTGGCCTGCTGCGCTTCCATGAGGATTCCCTGGGGGAAGCGGAAAGGCACTTCAAGGAGGCGCGCACGCTCAGCAAGGCTGCCGGCGACCGCCTTTCCGAGTTTCAGGCCATCGAGTATCTGATGCTGATCGATTTCGAGCGTGGGCAGTATGCCTCGGCACTGGCACGGTGCGGGGCGCTGCGGGAGATTGGCGAGAAGCTACGGGATGGGAGCGAGGGTCCGTTCGCTCGCGCCGCCGATGGATTGTGCCGCTACGCGCTGGACGATGACGCCGCCGCGCTCGCCGTCGCGCTGGAGGACCTCCGCGACGCGGATGCCAAGTACCGCCTGGCCTGTATCCTGACACGCGCGGCGCTCCTGGACCTGCAGCGTGGCCGTCTCGAGCAGGCCGTGCAACAGTCGGCGGAAGCACTCGTCCTTGCGCAGACCCTGGAGCGCGCCACCGAGATGAGTCTGGCGCACTACGTGCTCGGCGAGGCATCCCGGCTGGGTGGCGACGACGCAACGTGCGCCCGGCACGCGGCTGCCATCGCCCGGTTTGACCAGACCGCGGTCGCGCTGTGGGCCAGGAACCGGTACCTCAGACCGGAACCGGGAGAGGTCCCGAACGTCCATGACTGACGTGTTCCTGGAGCGCTCGCTGAATCCGCCACGCGCGATGCGTGAGCTGGTCGCCATGGCACGCGCACCGGTGGACTGTTTCGCCCTGCATCGCGTGATCTGGTGCGAAAGTCTGCTTGGAACGGATGGCCGCCAGCGGGTTGCCCGGATGGTATGCCGGTTTCAGTCCCCCGATGTCGAGTCCGCGCGCATCGCGTTGCGGCAGGCAGGAGCGGATGTTCGTGTCCTGTGGGAGGGGACGGTACACGAGGCGCCGACCCGGCAGGCGGGGGCCCCCGATGGCGCCAACGTCCTGGTGGAACGGTCCTTTGCTGCACCCGTGACCGTCGCGCAGATTCAGGCTCTGGAGGATGCCGGGGCCGGGTGCCTGCGGAGTCATCGCGTCCGCTTTGTGCGCACCTACTTCTCCCGGGATGGCAGGCGGATGCTCTGTCTGTACCACGCCCCCGATACCGAGTCGGTACGCCTGGCGCAGCGGCAGGCCGGAATGCCGCTGGAGCGTGTGTGGCGGTTCCGGCCCGTACGCGCGGACAGCGCGTAACCATCCCGCTCCCCTCGCCCCCGGAAATTCCACGGTTGATTCCACGCTGGATTCAACGCCCCGGCCGCAGTCTCCTCGCCGCCCGGTCCGGAACCGGGGCGACAACGCCACCCAATTCACAGGAGAGTTCGACATGTACGCGGAAACAATGCAGGTCAACAACGGAGTCAATGTGGCGGCACTGCTGGGCGCCCGTGAAGCCCTCGTGCAGACGCCGGAAGCCGCCCGATTCACCTGGCGCGCAAGCTGCAACTGGGTGAATGGCACGCACAGCCGGGCAACCGTCGAGGGGTACCATGGACTCGGCGGCGAGCAGCAGCACAAGACCCGTTTCACGTTCGACGCGGATCACCCGGAAGTGTTTGCGTCCGAGGACAACGGGCCGACGCCCGTGGAGTACGTGCTTGTCGGCCTTGCCGGGTGCCTCACTGCCGGGATCGCCGCGGTCGCCCAGAATCGCCAGATTCAGCTGCACTCGGTGACGGCCTCCCTGGAAGGGGACATGGACATTCAGGGCATCCTGGGTATGGACAGCGACGTTCGCAACGGCTTCGATGACGTGCGGATCACTTTCGAGATCGATGCCGACGCCAGCCGCGACGAGATCGAGGCCCTGGTCGCCCAGTCGCAGAAGCGCTCGGCGGTCTACGACATCCTCACCAACCCCACCAACGTCTCGGTGCGCGTGAAATGATCGGCGACCTCCGGCGTCCGAGGTTCTGCGGGGCCCGCAGCGTTGCCGTCGTGGTCATCGGTGCGGGTCATGCGGGACTTGCGATGAGTCGGCATCTTCAGCGGTGCGCCATCGATCATGTGGTGCTGGAACGCGGGGAGATCGCCAACGCATGGCGGCATGAGCGGTGGGACTCACTGCGGCTGCTGACGCCCAACTGGCAGTGTCGGCTTCCCGGGTTTCGCTACGCAGGGCCCGATCCGGACGCCTTCATGACGATGCCGGAGGTCATAGACTTCCTGTGCGCCTACGCGACCCACGTGTCAGCGCCGGTTCGGACGGGTACAACGGTCTCGTCCGTCCGGCCCGCGCCCGGCGGGTATCATGTCATCACGGACCAGGGTGAATGGCGGTGCCGCGCGGTGGTGATGGCCAGTGGCGCGTTCAACCTGCCGCTGGTACCGGCACTGGCCGACGCAATCCCCGCCCGTATCAACACCCTGACGCCCCGGGCGTATCGGGGGCCGGATCAGCTGGAGGAGGGCGGTGTGCTGGTGGTGGGCGCCTCCGCCACGGGTCTGCAGCTGGCGCAGGAGATTCACCGCTCGGGGCGGCCGGTCACGCTCGCGGTCGGGGAACATGTGCGCATGCCCCGGCTCTATCGCGGCCTGGATATTCAATGGTGGATGGCTGCCGCCGGTATCCTGGATCAGCGGTATGACGAAGTGGACGATCTCGAACGGGCGCGACGGGTACCCTCGCCACAGCTCATTGGCAGCCCCGGGCGGTCGACGCTGGATCTCAATGCGCTGACCGCGGAGGGGGTCGGCCTGGTAGGGCGGGTCGTCGGTCTGCGTGATGGCGTTCTGCAGTTCTCCGGGTCTCTGCGCGCGCACTGCGCATCGGCGGACCTCAAGCTGGGGCGCTTGCTCGACACCATTGACGAGTGGGCGCGGACCACGGGTCGATGGGAGAGTCCAGGGACCGCGGATCGGCTGTCGCCGACCCGGGTGGCTGCCCGCCCGCCACTGAGCCTGGATCTGAAGGCGGGCGCAGTCCGGACCATCCTCTGGGCCACGGGGTATCGACCGGACTACGCCTGGCTGCACGTGCCCGCGTTCGACCGCAAGGGAAGGCTCCGACACGACGGGGGAGTGGTGGCTGTTCCGGGGCTGTATGTCCTGGGTCTGCCGTTCCTGCGCCGTCGCAAGTCGAGCTTCATCCACGGTTGCGGCGATGATGTGCGCGACCTTGGCGACCACCTGTTGAACTATCTGGGCGGCGCGCGCCGGCGTCCCGCACGCGGGAGCCCACCGCGTTCAGAGGCATTGGAGGCGACCGCTACCGTGTAGCCTGCCCGCATGCCCCGTCTGCATTCTCAAGGCGGAGGTCGTGGCGCTTGATCCTCCCCTTGTGAACGGGTTCTGTCCTCAAGCGCGGACGCAGTGTCGACTCCGATCTGCCGGGCACAGGGCGAGTCCGTTCCCTGCTATTGTCAAGGTTCCTTCAACGCAATCGATTGATAGTGCTCCGAGCTGTACCTTTCATCCCACATGTGCCCCTCTCCGGTGGTGAGCGATACAGAAGTATGACAATGATGCGGGAACGACCTTGAATCCGTTCCGGGTCGAGGCGAGGAGTCCTGTGCCGCTGCTCCGGTCCGTCCTTGCGCTTGTCACCCGGCGTGCCCTTGTGGATGAAAACGAAGGGCTGAGAAAGCGTGCCGAGGAGATTGCCCGGTCTCCGGATGTTTGGATCCCGCACTCCGGACGACGCGGGGCAATACACGTGCCTGGCTTTCCTTGCAAAATGGTTGGCAACAGCAGCGACCTTGTCGAATCCCGGACAGGGCCTGCACATCTGGACTTCGACATGATCATGTCGCCGGGACGGGGATGAACCAATGATTTTTCGGCAGGAGATTCTGAAGGGCATTCAATCCGGCGCCATTACGCTTGCTTTCAGGCGCTGGCGGCGGCCATCCGTGCGAGCGGGGGGCACGTTGCTTACTCCCGTTGGGCAACTCGGCATCAGGTCTGTCGAGCCGGTGACCCTGGACCGGATCTCCACAGTCGATGCCCGCCGGGCGGGGTACGAGTCGAGGGAAACGTTGCTGGAGGAATTGCAGCGTCGACCCGATGGTGAGATCTACCGTGTTGAACTTGGCCCCTTGCGTCCGGATCCCCGAATCGAACTGCGCCGGACACGCGTGCTCACGGACGCGGAGTTCCAGGTTCTGCGGGGTCGATTGGGCCGATTGGATGCACGATCCGCGGAGGGGGCGTGGACGTTTCGTACCCTGGAAGCCCTGTGTTCTCATCCGGGCATTCGCGCAGGGGAGGTGTGCAGGCTTGTCGGTCAGGAAAGGGAGCGGTTCAAACGCAACGTCAGGAAGCTGAAGAGTCTCGGACTCACCGAAAGCCTCGAGACGGGTTACCGCTTGTCCCCGCGCGGTGGGGCACTGCTTGATCTCCTGCGTTTGCGGGCCAGTGACGACATCAGATGCCAAACCGGTGCAGTGGCCGATGACACCGGACACGCATGACCGATGCGCTGCATGAGATGAAGGAAGCCTGATAACCATCGCCAAGCCGACTGTATATCATATCCAGACCAGCTCACTTTTCAGAAGTATGCACAGGGAGGAATGCAATGCACCCGGAGGTTCTGAAGTACAACGAGAAACAGGAGTCTTTTCAAAAGGAAGTATGTGACTTTCTTGCGCAGGAAATCGACAGGAATCTTTCTGGATCAGAAAACAGAATCTGGCACGGTCATCCCGTCTGGTTTCTGGACGGCAACCCGACTGTCGGATACAGCAGGCAGAAACCAGGCATACGGCTTATGTTCTGGAGTGGAGCGGATTTTGAAGAGCCCGGGTTGAACGTAGTGGGAAAGAAATTCAAGGACGCATCGGTCTTTTACAATGATGTTTCGGAAATAAGGAGAGAAGATCTGCAGCGGTGGCTCCGGAAAGCACAAGAGATTCAATGGGACTACAAGAATATAGTCCGGCGCAAAGGGCAACTGGAGAGGCTCAAATGACCTCTCCCCGCAAGGGGGAGAAGCGCTCGACGGTACCTTGCCAACCTTTCAACAAGTAACGGCAGATCGCAGTGGTTTCCACGGTTCCCCGGAGAACTGCCGTTCACCATCCCCCTTGGGAACGGCGGCAATGGGTCGAGCAGCGCCCTGCCGGTTATCCGCAAGCGCTACGGGTCGGGACCTGCGCCCGACTATGGGCATCCACTCCTGAATGGTCGCATACGTCTGCTGCGAACCAGTTGGACAAAATGCGCCCGCGATCGGTTTATCGTTCCGGGTCCAGGACACGATTCCGTCTCGCCGGTCGCCGCGCGCTGCCGAAGGCTCGCCCCATAGCCGCCCAGCCCGCATACGGCCGGAAGGACCGCGATGAAGACAGAAAGTGCACCATCGAGTCACCCGATTGGCCGCGAATGGGGAGCGCTGGACGATTCCGTGCCCCGCCATGAGGCTTGTTCACGTACCAGTGTCTGCTACTGGCACGTGTTGCTGGCTGTCGGGCTGTTCCTCACCGCCGCGTACCTTGTCATCCCCTATGGACTGGCAGCGAGCACGATTTACGTAGCGGCCAGCTTGATGGCAGCGGTCGGCGTCGGCCTTGCCGTATACCGCCGTCGGTCCCTCATCTGCCCCATTGCCTGGATTCTCATCGCGTGTGCCCTGGCACTGGCAACAGTGGGTCATTCGATCTGGTACTGGCTCGACAGCCGCGGTCTGGAACCTTTCCCCTCGCTCGCCGACGCCTTCTATCTTGGCGTCTACCCGCTGTTCATACTGGCACTGTGGCTGCTTGGGCGTGACAGCGGTCGCAGTGACGACGGCGCCCTGAGCGACGCATTGATCGTTGGAACGTCGGCGGCCGTACTGGGCTGGGCGTTGCTGATAGCGCCATACGTGTACGACCCCAACCTGACTCTGCTCCAACTGCTTATCTCGACCGCCTACCCGGTTGGCGACTTGATGGTGCTGCCATTGATCCTGCGACTGGTGTTCCTGCACCGCAGCCCGATTGGCGCCCATCTGCTGCTTCTCGCGGGAATGGTCGCCTACCTGGCCGCGGACATGCTCTACGCTCATGGGAACGCCGTGGGCTGGTACGCGCCGGGCGGGCTGACTGATGGATTGTGGCTGATTGCCTACGCCCTGTTCGTCGCTGCCGTGTGGCACCCTTCGGCGTCCGTGAAGCCACAATCCCACGCATCGAGCACGCAACTCTCAAGCCGACGGCTGATCGTACTCGGAGCGGCATCCGTGCTGGTCCCGGCCGTGATACTGCTGACCGCGGGCGCGGATGCCGATATCGTGCGGATCGCTGCGATCGGCTCGATTCTGATCTTCCTCCTGGTCATGCACCGTATGGCCGGGCTGATCAGGCAAACCCACCAGCAAGCCGAGGCTCTCGAGCATCTCTCTCGCACCGATCCGCTCACCGGTGCGGCAAACCGCAGACACTTTGAAGATGCGCTGAAACACGAGATCGATCGTGCAGAACGTGCGAACAGCCCATTGAGTCTCGCGTTCCTGGATCTCGATCACTTCAAGCAGTTCAACGACAGCCACGGACACCCCGCCGGCGATCTTCTGCTTCAGAAACTCGTGGCCACCTGGCGGGAGACTGTGCGGCCGACCGATCTGCTGGCACGGATCGGCGGAGAAGAATTCGTCGTTCTCTGCCCGGACACCAGCGCCAGGCAATGCCAGACCGTGGTCGAGCGTCTCCGCGGAGCGGTACCCAACGGCCAGACCTGCTCCGCGGGAATCGCGGAGCGCCGTGCGGGGGATTCCAGTGACGCGCTCCTTCGCCGTGCCGACCATGCCCTCTACAAGGCGAAGCACCGCGGCCGGAATCGTGTAATCCTCGCCGACGCCGCAGCCGCGACAGCACGATGATTCAGTCATGAATCCGTACTGTCCGGCCGCGAGCGGAGAATGATGCCTTGGCCCGTACCCAGATCCTGCGCCTGCCCGGGCAGGGC
>SLLM01000301.1 GCA_007134055.1 Ectothiorhodospiraceae bacterium
GATGGCGAAGGCATCGGGATACACGTGGATCAACGGCTGTTGCGGGACCGGAGCCCGGGGGAATGTGTAGTGGCGCGTGGTGATATCCCCCAGGCGGGTGCCCACCGCCAGTACCAGGTCCGTGCGCTGGAGGGCCTCGGCCAGGGGCGGCGCCACCACGAAGCCTACCTGGCCGATCCAGTTGGGATGATCGTTGGCCAGCACGTCCTGCTGCTTGAACGCGCCCAGGACCGGCAGCTGCCAGCGCTCCGCCACCGTGGCCAGCGCCGTTCGTGCTGCCGGGGACTGGATCCGGCCCCCGGCGATGAGGACCGGCCGGACAGAGCCGGAGAGGAGTTCCGCCACGCGGGCCATCACGTCCGGGTCCGGGTCGGGCTGCGGTGCTGTCGCCAGGGGTGCCGGGTCCGCCGCGCAGGTTGTGGCCAGCATGTCCTCGGGCAGCACCACGGCTACCGGGCCGGGGGTGCCGGAGGTGGCGGCGTGCCAGGCGCGGGCCAGCAGCTCCGGCAGCCGCGTGGCATCGTGTACCGTGATCACCGTCCTGGCGATGTCCGCGTAGGTGCGGTTGTAGTCGATCTCCTGGAAGGCGCCACGGCCCATCTCGTCACGGGTGACATGGCCGATGAACAGCAGCAGCGGCATCGCTTCCTGTTCGGCGGCATGCATGGCGATGGCGGCATTCATGGCACCCGGTCCGCGACTGACGAAGGCCACACCGGGGCGCCCGGACAGGCGTGCGTCGGTCAGCGCCATGAAGCCGGCAGCCGACTCGTGGCGGCAGGAGATGAGGCGGATGCCCCCCGGTGCGTCGGCGAAGGCGTCGAGTACCGGCAGATAGCTCTCGCCCGGCACGCAGTAGGCGTGGGTGACGCCGGTGGCGGCGAGAGTCGAGACCAGGTACCGGGCGGCGCTGGCGGTCATGGCGTTTCCTGTGCGATCGGGATGGTCGGCACGGCGATACGCTCACTCGTACGCGGAATAGGCGGTCTTGACATCGGTATAGAAGTCGATGGCGTAATGGCCCTGTTCCCGCGGTCCGTAGCTCGAGCCCTTGCGCCCGCCGAAGGGCACGTGGTAGTCGACCCCGCCGGTGGGCAGGTTGACCATCACCAGGCCGGCGCTGCTGTGGCGCTTGAAGTGGTTCGCGTACTTCAGTGACCGGGTGCAGATGCCCGATGACAGTCCGAATTCGGTGTCGTTGGCGACATGCAGCGCTTCGTCGTAATCCCGGACCCGGATCACGGCGGTAATCGGGCCGAATATCTCCTCCCGGTTGATGCGCATGGCGTTGGTTGTCTCGGTAAACAGCGCCGGGGCGAAGTAGTGGCCCTCGGTGTCGCGGCGCAGGCGACCGCCGCCGGTGAGCCGGGCGCCCTCGTCCTGGCCGATCTGCAGGTATTCCAGGTTCTGCTCCAGCTGCCGCTGGTCCACCACCGGACCGATCTGGGTCTCCGGTTTCAGGGCATGGTCCACGACCAGGGTCTCCATGCGTTCCCGCAGCGCCGTGACGAAGCGGTCATGGATGTCCTCGGTCACCACCAGGCGGGATGAAGCGGTGCAGCGTTGCCCGGTGGCGAAGAAGGCGCCGTTGATCGCGGCGTTGACCG
Source organism: Ectothiorhodospiraceae bacterium (assembly GCA_007134055.1). Lineage (GTDB taxonomy): Bacteria > Pseudomonadota > Gammaproteobacteria > Nitrococcales > Aquisalimonadaceae > Natronocella. The sequence goes on from SLLM01000301.1 coordinate 1,608, forward strand.
CCACCTCGAGATCGGCGTCGTCGAGCACGACCAGCGGATTCTTGCCGCCCATTTCCATCTGCACTTTCTTGTTGGTGGCGACGGCACAGGCTGCCACGTGCCGCCCGGTGGCCACCGAGCCGGTAAAGCTGATGGCGTCTATGTGCGGGGAACTCAGCATCGCTTCGCCCACCACCGAGCCCTTGCCGGCCACCAGGTTGAACACGCCGCGGGGGATGCCGGCCTCGTGGAGCAGGCGGGCAAGTTCCCAGGCGCTGGCCGGCACCAGGTCCGCCGGCTTGAATACCACGCAGTTGCCGTAGGCCAGGGCCGGTGCGATCTTCCAGGCGGGAATCGCCATCGGGATATTCCAGGGCGTGATGATGCCGACCACGCCCACCGGCTCCCGGGTGATCTCCACATCCAGGCCCGGACGCACGGAGTCGAGCTTCTCGCCACGGATCCGCAGTGCCTCGCCGGCGAAGTAGCGGAAGGTCTGGGCCGAGCGCAGTACCTCGGCGGCGGCCTCCTGCAGCGTCTTGCCCTCTTCCCGCGCCATGAGCTCGGCAAGCTCGTCCTGACGCGCCAGGATCCCCGCCGCCACCCGCTCCAGGAGGTCGGCGCGCTGCTGGATGTTGGAATGCGACCAGCCGGGCAGGGCCGCACGCGCGGCGGCGGTGGCGGCCTGTACCGTTTCCGCGTCCGCCGAGGGGTAATGGCCGATTACGTCGGAGAGATCGGACGGGTTGATGTTCGGCGTGTGTTCCCGGCTTTCGATCCACTCGCCGTCTACGTAATTGGGAAAGGACTGCATTGTTTCTCTCTCTGGGTTCGGCCCCGTCCGCGGAGGACGGGGGATACGGTGCTGCGGGGGGAACAGCGGTGCGTGCCGCCTTGCCACCGGAGAGGCGATTCCGATCAGTCCCTGGCGGCGGTGCCGTTGCCGGCTTTCTCCCGCTTCGTGCCGGGCGGCAGGCTCGCGTTGCGGCTGGACAGGCGCAGCGCGGTATTCTCGACATGCCGGCGGGCACATTCCCGGGCCCGGTCCGGGTTGCCCGAGGCAATGGCCTCGTGGATCGCCTCGTGCTCCGTCTGGGCCTGGTAGCCCTGGCCGGCGCGGCGTGCCGAGCGATCCCGTGAGACGGATATGTTCTCCCGGAAGAACTGGCTCAGGTAGGCGAACAGCGCCTCATAGTGCGGATTTCCGGTTGCCGCGCAGAGGGCGCGATGGAAGTTCACATCCGCTCGCACGCCCGCGGGAACGTCGCCGTCCGACAGGGCCGTGGCCATCTGCTCCAGGGCTTCCTCCATGGTGTGCAGGTCCTTCGCCTTCCGCCGCATCGCCGCCAGGGCGGCAGCTTCCGTTTCCAGCCCCAGACGCAGTTCCACGACCTGGAGAATCTCGTCCAGGTCGCTGGAGTCCGTGGTCTGGAGCTGGAACGAACTGCGCCGGTTGGAGGTGACGATCACGCCGACACCCTGCCGGGTCGCCACCAGACCCTCCGCCTTCAGACGCGAGATCGCCTCCCGCAGAACCGTGCGGCTGACCCCGAACGAGGTGGCCAGGCTCTGCTCCGAGGGCAGTACTTCGCCCAGTCGGTAGCGATTGCCGACGATGTCGTTGAGCAGCGAGGAGGCAACCTGTTCGGTCAGGTTGGGCCCGCCCTGCAGTGTCTTGATGTCCGGCGTAGGAGGTGTCGTCATTGGCCTTGTTGCTGTTACCAGCGTCATATATGATCATAATACAGGTGCCGTTCCTGTCAAGATGGGCACCCACGATATAAGGCTGCAAACACGCGCCACGACTTTATTGTACGCCATTCTCCACTTATCCTATAGGTCCGGCAATCCGGGTGGGGTATGGGCAATCACGACTGAGCCGCGGGGAGATTCTGTGAGCGAGAAGCTGACCGGTATGAAGGCGGGCCTTTCCAATTACGGAGACCCGGGATTCTCCCTGTTTCTGCGCAAGGCCTTCATCAAGGCCATGGGGTACTCCGATGATGCCCTGGATCGGCCCATTGTCGGCATAACGAACACCTATAGCGGCTACAACGGCTGCCACCGGACCGTCCCCGAGCTGGTGGAAGCCGTGAAGCGGGGCGTGATGCTCGCCGGCGGGCTGCCGGTCGAGTTCCCCGTGATCTCCATGCACGAGGCATTCTCCCGTCCCACCAGCATGTTCGTGCGGAACCTGATGTCCATGGACGTGGAGGAGATGATCCGCGCCCAGCCCATGGATGCCGCGGTGCTGATCGGCGGCTGCGACAAGACCGTCCCGGCGTTGCTGATGGGTGCGGCCAGCGCCGACGTCCCGGCCGTGCTCATGGTGACCGGGCCCATGTCCACCGGCAGTTTCCGGGGAGAACGCCTGGGGGCGTGTACGGACTGCAGGCGCATGTGGGGGCGTTACCGGGCGGGCGAGATAGACCGGCAGGAGATCGACGCCATCGGCAATGAGCTCGTTCCCACGGCGGGGACGTGCGCCGTCATGGGAACTGCCAGCACCATGGCGCTGACAGGGGAGGCCCTGGGCATGATGCTTCCCGGTGGCAGCGCCATTCCCGCCGTCCATGCCGACCGACTGCGCCACGCGGAGGATTCCGGGCGGCGGGCGGTGGAGATCGCCGGCGGCGATCTTACCCCGGCGCGGATCATGACTGCGGCGGCGTTCCGCAACGCGCTGCGGGTCCTGCACGCGGTCGGGGGGTCCTCCAACGCGCTGATCCACCTCACCGCCGTCGCCGGACGTCTGGGGCACGGGATCGATCTCGGCGAGTTCGACGAGATCGGCCGCACGACCCCGGTGCTGGTGGATCTCAAGCCCTCCGGCAAGCACTACATGGAGGATCTGCACCGGGCCGGGGGGCTGCTGCCGATCCTGCGGGAGATCCGTCATCTGCTGGAGCTCGAATGCCGCTCGGTCGACGGTCGCACGCTGGGGCAGGTTATCGAAGAGGGACGCCGGGGCTGGCCCCAGGACATTGTCCGCGGCATCGACGATCCGGTGCACAGCGGCGGCGCAATCCGCGTTCTCGCCGGCAATCTGGCGCCGCGCGGGGCCATTATCAAGCAGTCGGCCGCCACGCCGGAACTGCTCGAACACACCGGCCGCGCGGTGGTGTTCGAGTCGCTCGAGGACCTGGACCGGCGAATCGATGCGCCGGACCTGGAGGTGTCACCCGAGGACGTCCTGGTGCTGAAGAACTCCGGGCCGATCGGCGCGCCGGGAATGCCGGAGTCCGGGTACATCCCGATCCCGCGCAAGTTGGCCGCCCGCGGCGTCACGGACATGGTGCGGATCTCCGACGCGCGCATGAGCGGCACGGCCTTCGGCACCATCATCCTGCACGTGTCCCCGGAGGCTGCCGCCGGCGGCCCCCTGGCGCTGGTGCGCGACGGCGACGAGATCCGCCTCAGCGCCTCCGGCGGTCGCCTCGAGCTGCTGGTCGACGAGGCCGAGCTGGACCGCCGCCGCGCCGCGTGGACGCCGGTGCGGCACCCCGGCAGCGAGCGCGGGTACCTGAAGCTCTACCTGCAGCACGTGGGGCAGGCGGATGAAGGCTGCGATTTCGACTTTCTGCGCTGGTCCGGGGCTTCGCCGGGCGGCTGAGACGGGCGGCCCCCCGCCCCTGTCATCGGGAGTATCGACATGCTCAGGAGTGCCGATTTCTGGACCGGTGTGGCGTTCGCGCTCTGCGGCGGTTTCCTCTTCTTCATCGCCCAGGAGTATTCCATGGGGACGCCGCAGCGTATCGGCCCCGGATACTTTCCCAGCGGCGTGTCCGCCCTCCTGTTCCTGCTGGGCGTATTCATTGCCGGGAAGTCCGTGCTGGCGCCTGGGGAGAAAATGGACCCCCTCAATCCCAGAGCCCTCATGGTGATCGTCGCCATTGTCCTGTTCGCGTTCCTGTTGCGCAGCTTCGGACTGTTCCTGACGGCGATCATCACCTCGGTGGTCTCCAGCATGGCCAGCAGCGAGGGGACATGGAAGCAGGCAATCCTGATCGCCGTGGCAGTGGGGGTGCTGGTTACGGTGATCTTCGGTGTGCTCCTGGGTGTGCAGATCAACCTGTGGCCGCGCTGGATGTGACCGGCAGCGCGTGCACGCGGCAGACGACGGCGGCTGAAAGCGAGGCGACATGGATCTACTTGCGAATCTGGCTCTCGGGTTCGACGTAGCCCTCACACCGACCAACGTGCTCTATTGCTTCATCGGCGTGACGGTGGGGACGTTCATTGGCGTGCTGCCCGGCGTGGGGGCGATGACGACGGTCTCCATCCTGCTGCCGCTCACTTTCGGGCTCGATCCGGTGACCGCGCTCATCATGCTGGCCGGGATCTACTACGGAGCCCTGTACGGCGGGTCCACGGCATCCATACTGGTGAACCTGCCGGGTACGCCCGCCTCGGCGGTGGTCTGCATCGACGGCTATCCCATGGCCCAGCAGGGACGGGCGGCACCGGCGCTGGTGATCACCACCATCGCCTCGTTCGTGGGCGCCAGCATTTCCCTGTTCGTCATCGCGCTGATTTCACCGCTGCTGGCGGACTTCGCCATGACATTCCGGGCGCCGGACTACTTCTCCATGATGGTGGTCGGGCTGCTGGCCGCCGCCTCTGTCGCCAACAAGTCGAAGCTGAAATCCGTCGGCATGATCCTGCTGGGGATCATGATCGGACTGGTCGGCATCGACCGGAACAGCGGTGTCATCCGCTACAACTTCGGTATCCACGAACTGATGGACGGCATCGGCTTCATCGTTGTGGCGATGGGGATCTTCGGCATCGCCGAAGTGCTCAACAACGTCGGCTCAATCCGTGATCGGGGGACCATGCTGCACAGTGTCAAGTGGCGGCAGCTGTTGCCGACCCGGGAGGACCTCCGGGCCACGTGGCGGCCGATCCTGCGGGGAACCGGTATCGGGTCGGTGCTGGGGGCCCTGCCCGGAACCGGTTCCACCCTGGCGAGCTTCATGGCGTATTCCGTGGAGAAGAAGGTCGCCGACAAGCCGGAGCGGTTCGGCCGTGGTGCCATCGAAGGGGTGGCCGCTCCGGAGGCCGCCAACAACTCCGCCAGCCAGACGGCGTTCATCCCCACTCTCACCCTGGGCATCCCCGGGGACGCCATGATGGCGCTGATGCTGGGGGCACTGGTGATCCACGGCATCACGCCGGGACCGAATGTCATCTACGAGCACGCACCGCTGTTCTGGGGACTGGTGGCGAGCATGTGGATCGGCAACCTGCTGCTTCTGCTGCTCAATCTGCCGCTGATCGGGATGTGGGTGCGGATGCTGCGCATTCCCTACCGTGCGCTGTTCCCGACGATCGTGGTGCTGATCTGCATCGGGGTGTTCGCGTCGGGCAACCAGACGTTCGATGTGATGGTGGTGGCTTTCTTCGGACTCGTGGGCTACCTGCTGATCCGCTTCGGATGCGAGCCGGCGCCGCTGCTCCTCGGGCTGATCCTCGGGCCGATGATGGAGCAGTACCTGCGCCGTTCCATGATCCTCTCCCGCGGGGATCCGGCGATCTTCGTGCAGAGTCCCATCAGCGCAGTCTTCCTGGCCATTGCCGCGCTCATGCTGCTGTACATGATCCGGGATGCCTTCCGCACCCGGCAGGGCATACCGGGCACCGCGGAATAGGCGCCGCGACGTGGTGTCCCCGTCGTCGCCATGGGTGCCGCGACCGGGCTTGCTACAGTACCTTGGGGGGCGGGGAACCCGCGTCAGCCGGTTGCGCGTCAGCCGGTTGCCTGGGTCTCGGGGACCGTGACCGTGAGGCCGTCGTAGGCCTCGGTCATCTCGATCTGGCAGCTCAGGCGACTGTGCTCGTCGGCACCCGGGGCCAGCCCCAGCAGCGCCTCCTCCAGGTCGGAGGCAGGCCCTGTGGTCTCGTGCCATTCCGGTGCGACGTGAACGTGGCAGGTGGAGCACAGGGCGCCGCCACCGCATTCGGCGACGATGCCGGGAATGCCCTCCTGGCGGGCGCCCTCCATGAGGCTCCAGCCTGCGGGAATGTCGATGGTGCGGCGATCGCCGTCGCTCAGTATGAACGTTGCGCGTGGCATCTGCTGTCCTCTGCTGGTGAAATCATTCGAAGGTCTCGCGGGACTGCCCGATCCGGCCCTGGCTGCGGACAAAATCCACCGGGTTGTTGACCGCCTCGACCGCGGCCAGCACGTCATCCTGAAACCGGTAGACAGTGAAACTGCCGTCTTCGGGGCTGCCCCGGAGCAGGTCCTCGCAGGGCCTCGAGGGGTCCGCCAGCCCCGCCATCTGCAGCCGGTAGCTGTACTGCTCTGTCCAGAAGTAGGGCGCGCGTTCGGGGGGCGGATCCGTCCCGGTAATGGCGGCCGCCGCGAGGCGGGCATGGGTGACGGCACCCTGGACGGACTCCAGGCGCAGCCGCCGTCCGGAGGACGGCACTAGCTGCGCCGCGCAGTCGCCGATGGCGTAGACCCCGGGCACCGATGTCCGGCAGTTGCCGTCCACCAGGATTCCGTCGTCGCAGTCGATGCCTGCCGCGGCGGCCAGTGCAGTATTGGGGGCGACTCCGATGGCGGCTATCACGATCCCGGCTTCCAGCTCCTCCCCGGAGTCAAGCGTCAACAGGTCGCCCCCCTTGCCCGGACGGATGGAGGCGACCGCAACCCCCGTTTTCACCGCAACGCAGCGTGCCTCGTGGGCGGCGTGGAAAAAGGCGGCGGTCTGTTGCGATACGCCCCGGTTCATGATGGCGGGAGCGGCTTCCACGACGCTGACAGCGACATCGCGGCCCCGGGCCGTGGCGGCGACTTCCATGCCCAGGTAGCCGCCCCCGATCACGACCAGCCGGCGCCCCGCCTGTAGTGTCTCGCGCAGCTCCGCGGCGTCGTCCAGGTCCCGCAGAACCCGGGCCGCCCGGCCGCCCGGAACGCTCTGCGGGAGGTGGCGGGGGGTTGCCCCCAGTGCCAGTATGCAATGGTCGAAATCGATCCGCGCGCCGTTGGCGGTGGTGGCCGTGCCGGCCTCCGTGTCAAGGTCGCGGACAGCAGTTCCCGTGAGCAGGTCGATCCCCGCCTCGGTATAAGCCGTGGGCTTGCGCAGCTGCAGGCGGGCGGTGTCGCCGGTCCCGCTCAGGAACTTCTTTGACAGGGGCGGGCGCTCGTACGGGGCGTGCGACTCGGCGCCGGCGAGAATCACGGCGCCCTCGTGGCCGAGTTCCCGCAGTCTCCATGCCGCTTCCGCGCCGGCCTGGCCGGCTCCGATGATCAGGACGGTTTCTGTAGTCATGATTGCTTCTTGGCGTGCCTGCTGATTGCGCTTTCTCGCGGACGGTGCGCCGATGAATACGGCGCTGCCGGACAGGGTGACTTTGACAGGTGAGAACCTGTATGATAACCCTATGATAACCGGTTGAGGGCTTCCGCAGTCAACCAGTCATGCGTTCAGATAAGTGAAATTTCCTTTATATAGCGGGTTTCGACGAGCTTGAGCATGCGTTCACGAGTCGATACCCATCATACAAGCAAGCAGATAAGGTGTGCCTCTAGCATGAATACGCAGGTCGATAGTGGAGCATCCGCGAACAAGCCCCGGGTCTTTCTGGCCGTACCTGTCCCCGACGATCTGCTGCCGCAGATCGAGGCCGTCTGCGAGCCGGTGAAGCCGCAGTCCGGGCGGATCCCGACGAAGGAAGAGATGGCGGAGGTGTTGCCTACCGTCGAGGGCGTGATGGGAACCGTGCGTTCCCAGTTCACCCGGGAGCTCCTCGATTCCTGCCCGAATCTGCGGGTGATCTCCAACTTCGGCGTTGGCTTCGACAACATCGATGTGCCGGCGGCCAGCGAACGGGGTGTGCTCGTCTGCAACACGCCGCGGGTCCTCGACGGCGCAGTGGCCGACCTGACCATCGCCATGCTGCTCTGCTCGGCCCGCGACGTGCTGCCGGGCGACCAGTACGTGCGGTCCGGCGAATGGAAGAAAAGCGGTCCGCCGCCACTGGCCATGGAGGTGCGGGGCAAGACCCTGGGC
>SLLM01000331.1 GCA_007134055.1 Ectothiorhodospiraceae bacterium
CACGACGGCAACATCCTGGAGGCGGAGGAAGCCGCCACCGGCAAGGCCGAAGATGCCCCGGCCGCCTCCGGCGGTGGCGCGGCTGCATCCCGGAACTCCTCGGACGGCTCTCTCGGCATTGGCAGCCTGCGCGGAGCGTGACGTCACAATCCAGCCCATGGAGGCAGCATGAACGATCTGTATCGTGATCTCGCTCCCATCACCGCCGATGCCTGGACGGAAATCGAGGAGGAAGCCCGCCAGGCGATGATGGCGACCCTCGCCGGGCGGCGGCTGGTGGATTTCACCGGTCCGCTGGGGTGGCACGCTTCGTCCATCGACCTCGGCCGCACCACGGAGATCGCGGCACCCGGCAAGGAGGGGAGTGCGCGGCTGCGGCGGGTGCAGCCGCTGGTGGAGATTCGGGTGCCGTTCGAGATCGACCGGCGGGAGATCGAGGCCCTGGCCCGCGGGGCGAAGAATCCCGAGCTCGATCCCGTGGTAACCGCTGCCCGCTCAGCGGCGCTGATCGAGGACGGAGCCGTGTTCAATGGGTACCAGGCAGCGGGTATCGAAGGCATCGCCTCGGCTGCCGCCCACGATCCGATCTCCCTTTCCTCGGATTACACCGCCTATCCGGAAGCCGCCGCCGAGGCGATGCGTGTGCTGCGCAACCAGGGCGTCGACGGGCCGTATGCGGTGGCTCTCGGGCCGCGCTGCTATGCCGGCCTCACCCGCACCACCCATAGCGGTGGATACCCGGTTCTGGAGCATATGCGCCAGCTCGTGGACGGCCCGCTGGTCTATGCCCCGGCGGTGGATGGAAGCGTGGTGCTCTCCATGCGGGGAGGCGACTTCGAGCTGACCGTCGGGCGGGATTTCTCCATCGGTTATCTGGAGCATGATGCCCGTACCGTGCGCCTCTACATCGAGTCCAGCTTCACCTTCCTGAATACCGCGCCGGAGGCGGCGGTGGCCCTGGTGTACGGCAAGGTGACGAAACGCAAGCGCTAGGTCGTTCGCGGACCCTGGTTCGGAACACGATCCGGGCGGGGTCAGTCCCCCTCCGGTTCCACCCAGCCGCGTTCCTCGTAGTAGCGCCACGCGCCGGGGTGGAGGTCGATGGACACCCCTTCCACCATCGCCCCGGTTTCCAGCCGGGCGAAGGCCTCATGGGCGCTGCGCAGGTCCTCCAGCCGCTCGAATGCGGCGCGCGTGAGCGCATAGACGGTCTCTTCGTCCATGGAAGCCATGGTCACGACAGTGGCGTTCACGGCGAATGTCGGCACGTCGTCGGTGATGCCGGGGTACAGGCCACCTGGTATCTCACTCAGCACGTAGTAGGGGCTGTCGGCCACGAACTCCGCCACGGTGTCCGAGTCCAGTGGAATCATGCGTAATGCCGTGGCGGAGGCGGGTTCCAGAATCGCCGCCGCGGGATTGCCGACCGTGTAGAAAAACGCGTCCAGATGCTGTTCCACCAGGGCGCGTGAGGCATCGGTCTGTTCCACGTGGCGCGCGGTGATGTCCCGCTCCGGATCGATATCGTGCAGCGTCAGCACGTCGAGCGCGTTCCGGCGCTGGCCGGAGCCCGGGTTGCCGATGTTGACCGTCCTGCCCCGCAGGTCCTCGACGCTGTGGATGTCCGTGTCTGCCCGCGTGACCAGCATGACTGTCTCCGGGTGCATTGCGAACAGTGCCCGCAGGCCCTCGACCGGGGTATCGCTCCAGTCCGCTTCACCGTGTCGAGCCTGCCAAGCCCGGTCCGACTGCGCTACCGCGAAATCCAGTTCCCCGGTATCCAGCGCGTTGATGTTGTATACCGATCCCTGGGTGGCGAGACCCTCGCAGCGGTAGCCTTCCGCCTCAAGTTCCAGGAGGCGGCAGAGATGTCGAGCCACCTGGAAATAAACACCTGCGGTGGATGCGCCGCCGAACGCCAGGTTGGCGGCCTGGACAGGGCCCGGGAACGCGCCCAGCAGATACAGGACAATGCTTCCGGCGAGCAGATACGGTTTCATGGCGGTGCACCTCCGTTTGCCTGCCGCGGGACTCCTTCCCCACAGCTTAGCAGGCGCTGGTCCGGGTGCAGTGTTGGGACGCCGTCACCGCCGTCCCGTGTCCTATACTTCCCGCATACGATCGGGGGAGTTCCGGACAGGCCGAACGTGCATCTGTTGCCAGAGCCTATGCGCCTGGTGCCCGGATACGGTGCGCTCACGGCACATCGGCGCCCGGGAATGCACCCCTATGGTGCAGGCAATGTCCGTATGAGCGTCCCTGAAGCGCCGCCCCGCACGGGCAGGATGGTGGCATGATGTGTGCACTTGCTTCTCGCCCGCGGCGAGAAGTCAGCCGTTCCCGGATCGCCGGACCGTCCCTGGACGGCCGGTCCGGTCGGAGGCGTGGCTGGTGCGCTCGCGCAACTACGCTGGCAAGACGATGGAGGCACGCCGTGACCCGATCCGTATTACCCATCCTGCTGTTCGTGGCCCTGGCAGGCGCGCCGGGGCTGGCGTTCGCCCACCCTCATCCTCACCCTGGCTCCGGCGGATTCGGGGCGGGATTTGCGCATCCGTTGCTGGGGCTGGATCACCTGCTGGCGATGCTTGGTGTCGGAATCTGGGCGGCGCAGCAGACGTACCGGCGCGGCTTCTGGCTGATTCCCGTCGCTTTCCTCGCGGCGATGCTCGCCGGGTTCGGAATCGGAATGGGGTCGGCGCCGCTACCGCTGATCGAATTCGGTATCGTCGGCTCCCTCGCCGTGGTGGGCCTGCTCGTCTATTTCTCCCGGCAACTGCCCTTGATGGCTGCAACTGCGGCAGCCGGGGTCTTCGCCATGTTTCATGGCCACGCCCATGGTGCGGAGACGGCGGTGGACCTGTCCGGCGTTGCATTTGCGCTCGGATTCCTCCTTGCCTCGGCAATCCTGTTGTGCACTGGCGTCGCCGTCTGGCGGCGGGCGGAGAGAGTCTTGCTGCAACGCCCGGTCGCGCGGACCACCGGGGCGGCCCTGGTACTGGCCAGCGCTGTATTCCTGGTGCTCCTCGTCTGACTTGATGATGGCTACGGCTGCATGCGTGGAAGGCACGGGTGATGGCTGGCTGGCAAGCCTGCAGTTGCGGTATGCCGAACGGGAGGGCCGCACCGTGCTCGCACACCGACGCCACCAGGGCCCGCTGCTGGTGCAGCGCAGCTTTCACCCGGAGGGCGCCCCCTGCCACAGCTACCTGATCCACCCACCCGGCGGGGTCGTCGGTGGTGATCGTCTGCTGCTGGATGCCGAACTGGCGGAGGGAAGCCATGCCGTGCTCACCACGCCCGCGGCTGCCAAGTTCTACCGCAGTGGCGGCCGGCGGGCGGAGCAGCGACAGACCTTCCACGTGGCCGACGGGGCGGCGCTGGAGTATCTGCCGGCGGAAACCATTCTTCATGGCGGCTGCGACGTGATGCTCGGCAGTCGGTTCGAACTCTCCGGCAATGCCCGCCTGTGCACGTGGGACGTGCTCTGTCTGGGGCGCCCCGGTAGCGGCGACCATTACGTCGGCGGTGCCTGTGTTCAGGATCTTCGGGTATTGCGCAACGGCGAGATCCGTCTGCATGAACGGCTGCGCCTGCACCACGGCGACCGTTTCCTTGACGCAACGTGGGGGCTGGACCGGCAGGTTGTCGTTGGCACCCTGGTGGCTACACCGGCTGCAGCGGGGCTGGAAGGGGAGTTGCGGGACTCCCTCAACCCGCCGGCCTGTGTACGGTGGGGGGTGACCCGGATCGCTGACATCCTGCTGCTGCGCTGCCTCGGCCCGCGGGCGGAGGAGGTGCGCCGCCTGGCCGAGCAGGCATGGACGCTCCTGCGGCAGCCGGTTTTCGACCGCCCGCCGAGCCCACCGAGAATCTGGAGGACCTGACTCTATGGAGCTAACCCCGAGAGAGAAGGACAAGCTGCTGCTGTTCACGGCAGCCCTGCTTGCCGAGCGGCGCCGGGACCGCGGTCTGAAGCTGAACTATCCCGAGGCCATGGCACTGATCTCCGCGGCGATCCTCGAGGGCGCCCGGGAAGGTCGCAGCGTGGCGGAGCTGATGGGTGCCGGCGCCGAGGTGCTGACCCGGGAAGAAGTCATGGAGGGCGTGGCGGAGATGATCCAGGAGGTCCAGGTGGAGGCAACCTTCCCGGACGGCGTCAAGCTGGTCACCGTTCACGAGCCCATACGCTGAGTCCACCTGCCAGGAGGATGCCGATGATTCCCGGAGAGATCATGCCCGCGGACGGCGAGATCACCCTCAACGCCGGTCGCGCCGTGGTGACCGTCTCGGTGACCAACAGCGGTGACCGGCCCGTGCAGGTAGGGTCCCACTACCACTTCTTCGAGGTCAACGACGGGCTGCTGTTCGACCGCGACCAGGCTCGGGGCTTCCGGCTCGATATCCCTGCCGGTACGGCGGTGCGGTTCGAGCCGGGGCAGGTCCGCACGGTGCAACTGGTCGCCTATGCCGGCGCGCGAACGGTGTATGGCTTCAAGGCCCGGGTAATGGGGCCGCTGACGGAGGCAGGATCATGAGCAACCGGATATCGCGCAGGGCGTACGCCGAGATGTTCGGTCCGACCACGGGGGACCGGGTGCGGCTCGGCGATACGGAACTGATCATCGAGGTGGAGCGCGACCACACGACCTACGGCGACGAGGTGAAATTCGGCGGCGGCAAGGTCATCCGCGACGGCATGGGTCAGAGCCAGCGTACCTCGGACCAGGTGGTGGACCTGGTGATCACCAATGCCCTTATTCTTGATCACTGGGGTGTCGTCAAGGCGGACATCGGTGTCAAGGACGGACGGATCCAGGCAATCGGCAAGGCGGGCAATCCTGACACCCAGGAAGGGGTCGATATCGTAATCGGGCCGGGTACCGAGGCCATTGCGGCGGAGGGAAAGATCGTCACCGCCGGCGGCGTCGACGCCCACATCCATTTCGTTTGCCCGCAGCAGATCGAGGAGGCGCTTGCCTCCGGTGTCACCACCATGCTGGGGGGCGGCACCGGACCGGCAACGGGAACCAATGCGACCACCTGTACCCCGGGGCCGTGGAATATACACCGCATGCTGCAGGCCGCGGAGGCGTTCCCGATGAATCTCGGCTTTCTCGGCAAGGGCAATGCAAGCCTGCCGGGTGCCCTGCGCGAGCAGGTGGAGGCCGGCGCGCTGGGGCTCAAGCTGCACGAGGACTGGGGCACGACGCCGGCGGCGATCGACTGCGCGCTGGGTGTGGCGGAGGAATACGACGTCCAGGTGTGCATCCATACGGACACGCTGAACGAGTCGGGTTTCGTCGAGGACAGTCTCGCCGCCTTCAAGGGGCGCACGATCCACACCTATCACACCGAGGGCGCCGGCGGCGGCCATGCTCCGGACATCATCAAGGCCTGCGGTCAGCCGAATGTGCTGCCGTCGAGTACCAACCCCACGCGGCCGTTCACGGTGAATACCATCGACGAACACCTGGACATGCTCATGGTCTGCCACCATCTGGATCCGCGCATTCCCGAGGACGTGGCGTTTGCTGAATCCCGCATCCGCCGGGAGACCATCGCCGCTGAGGACATACTCCACGACCTGGGCGCGTTTTCGGTGATCGCCTCGGATTCCCAGGCCATGGGGCGGGTGGGGGAGAACCTGATCCGCACCTGGCAGACGGCCCACAAGATGAAGTTGCAACGCGGAGCACTGCCACAGGACAGCGACCGCAACGACAACTACCGGGCCCGTCGCTACGTCTCGAAGTACACCATCAACCCGGCCATCGCCCATGGCATCAGCCACGAAGTGGGCTCCCTGGAGCCGGGCAAGCTCGCCGATATCTGTCTCTGGAATCCGGCCTTTTTCGGCGTGAAGCCGTCCCTGGTCATCAAGGGGGGCTTCATCGCATGCGCCCCGATGGGGGATCCCAACGCTTCCATCCCCACGCCGCAGCCAGTGCACTACCGGCCCATGTTCGGGGCTTTCGGTCGGGCGATGACCGCGACCAGTGTGAGCTTCGTCTCCCAGGCAGCGCTGGAGGCGGGGCTGGCGCAGCGGATCAACCTGGAGCGGCGCCTGGTGGCGGTGCGCGACTGCCGCACCATCGGCAAGAAGGACATGATCCTCAACGCATGGCAGCCTGCCATGGAGGTGGACCCGGAAACCTATGCGGTTCACGCCGATGGCGAGCTGCTGACCTGCGAACCGGTGCGCGAGCTGCCGCTGGCGCAGCGGTATTTCCTGTTCTGAGAGGAGCACATGCTGCGACTGACCGAACGTGTCGAGGAAGGGGTCGGCGAATCAGCCGGTGTTCTCCGGCTGCCGTTCGAACTGCGCCAGAAGAGCCGCTTCCGGGCAGCGCTGACCGACGGTACCGAGGTGGGGGTATTCCTGGACCGGGGCCTCGTGCTGCGTGGTGGGGATCGTCTGCGGGCCGAGGATGGCAGCCTGGTTCTGGTGGAGGCCGCCGACGAGGCGGTAAGCACCGTGCGCGGGGACAACGCCCGGCAACTCGCCCGAGTCTGCTACCACCTGGGAAACCGGCACGTGCCACTGCAGGTGGGGGAGGGGTTTGCCCGCTACCGCCATGATCACGTGCTGGATGCAATGGTGGAGGGCCTGGGGGCGACGGTGATCCGCGAGCAGGCTCCGTTCGAACCGGAAGCGGGAGCCTACGCCGGCGGGCATTCCCATGGCCATGACCATCATCAGGCGGACGATGGCCCGGCACACCACCATCGCTGACGACGCCGGGCTGGCACGCAGGCGGCTGTGGCAGCTCCTGAGCCCCACGCTGCCGATTGGCGCCTACAGCTACTCGGGCGGCCTGGAGGCGGCGGTGGAAACGGGTCGCATCCGCACTGCGGGCGACGTGGGCGACTGGCTTGCAGGACAGCTGGACCACACGCTCGCATGCGTGGACGTGCCTCTGCTGGCCCGTCTCCACGGGGCCTGGCTCGCGGATGAGGCGACTGCCGTGCACCACTTCAGCTCGTGGTTGCGGGCCTGCCGGGAAACGGCGGAGCTGGCGGCGGAGGATTATCACCTTGGCCGGGCGCTGGCCGCCCTCCTGTCGGACCTCGGCCTGGTGGAGGCGGATGCCTGGCGCGACGAGCCGATGGCGAGCTGGGCTACTCTGTTTGCACTGGCGCTCGCCCGCTGGGGTATTCCGCTGCAGGAGGGGGTGGAGGCCTATCTGTGGAGTTGGTGCGATAACCAGGTGGCGGCGGCGGTCAAGCTGGTTCCCCTGGGGCAGACCGACGGCCAGAGGTTGCTGCAGGAACTGGCGGTTGCCGTGGGCGGCGCCGCCGCCGCCGGCCTGGCACTGGCCGATGAGGACATTGGCGGCAGTGCTCCCGGCCTCGCCATTCTCAGCAGCGGGCACGAGACACAGTATTCACGCCTGTTCCGGAGTTGAGTCCGGAAATTCATCGAGGAGGTATTCATGAGTGATGGCCAGTCCCTGCGCGTCGGTATCGGCGGCCCGGTGGGTTCCGGGAAAACCGCTCTTCTGGAGGCCCTGTGCAAGTCGATGCGCGACGATTTCAACATCGCCGTGGTCACCAATGACATCTACACCCGGGAGGATGCGGAGTTCCTCGCCCATCGCGGTGCCCTGGAGCCGGAACGTATTGTCGGCGTGGAGACCGGTGGCTGCCCCCATACGGCGATCCGCGAGGATGCGTCCATGAACCTGGCGGCCGTGGCGGATCTCAACCTGCGCTTCCCCGGGCTGGACGTGGTGTTCGTGGAAAGCGGGGGCGACAACCTCTCCGCCACATTCAGCCCGGAACTCTCGGATCTCACGATCTACGTGATCGACGTATGTGCCGGTGACAAGATTCCCCGCAAGGGCGGACCGGGCATCACCCGATCCGATCTGCTGGTGATCAACAAGATCGATCTGGCCAGTGGCGTGGGGGCATCCCTGGAGGTGATGGATCGGGACAGCCGCAGGATGCGGGGAGAGCGCCCGTTCGTGTTCACCAACCTGAAGTCCGGCGACGGTCTGGAGGTGGTGCGCGAGTTCATCGTCCGGGAAGGGATGCTCGCCCCGGCGCAGGGTGTCGCCCGGGGGTAGGGTGCTACCCGGGGAATGATCGTCGGTCCGCGCTGCGGACGGAACGCTCCGGGAACCGGTTGGGCTGTGGAGCGTATGTATGACTGACAGTCTTTCGCGACCGACGCCGGCCCTTCGGTTGTGGTCGATAGACCAACCGGAGGCATACATGAAATACCTGCTCGCCTGGCTTTTGGGGGTGCCCGGCACCCTGCTCGTGCTGATATTCATCTTCTCCCGGGTGCTGTGAGACGCGGGAACGATCTTTCGGGTCCGGACGTATGTCCTGAAAGGAGCGGTGGGCAAACCGACCGGCCATCGGTGCATGGCCTGTGCCGGCTGGGGGTCCGCCATGCCGTCGGCACGACAGTTCGATTGAACCTGGAGATCATGAAATGATGGACACGGACCGGATCAAGGGGAACTGGAAGGAGTTCCGCGGCAGGGTGCAGCGGAAATGGGGCGAGATCACCGACGACGAGCTGGATCGGATCAACGGCTCCCGCAGGGAACTGATGGGAATTATCCAGAAGCGCTACGGCATGGCGAAGGAACAGGTCCAGCGGGAGATTCGCGATCTGGAAGGGGATTGAAGCCCTGCTATCCTGATCAGGCCCTGCGTATCCGGTATTGGCCCGTGGCGATGCCGGTTGTCATTCATACTGGCCGGGAAGCGGCCAACGGGCCCGGCCCGCGGGCGCCGGGGCGGCAGGCGCGCTAGACTGGTCCCGATCCCGGCTTCGGCAGGCACCCCCCACATGCGTTCTGATCAGTCATCCTTCCTGGAGCTGTCGCCATCCGAGCGACGCCTGCTGCGCTATACCCTGGTCGCGTTCAGCGCCGTCACGCTGGCATTCCTGATCGTTCTGGTGATCCTGGTCCTTGGCCGCATCATCGGTGCCCTCAACCTGCTGGTGTTCCCGCTCGCGGTTGCCGGCGTCGTGGCGCTGGTGCTGTTTCCCGTCGTGGAGGCGGTGGAGCGCTACGCCCGTGTGAGCCGGCTCACCGCCGTCGTGGGGCTTTTCCTGGGATTGACCCTGGGACTGCTGCTTACGCTGGTGCTGGTACTGCCGGCGGCCATCCAGCAGGGTTCGGAGTTCCTCAATTCGATCCCCGCCATGGTCGAGCAGGGATATGCCAGCCTGGCGAACAAGTTCCCGCGCCTCATGGCGGCGCTGGAAGACCTGATTGCCGGCGTCGAACTCGAAGCCGTACTGCCGCAGGTCGACACGGCCGCAGACAGGACCATGAGCTACCTCGGTCTGCTGGTGGGCATGAGCTTCGTCCCGCTGTACGTATTCTTCGCCCTGCTCTCGGGCGAGCTCTTGCGGGAAAAGGTAAAGGAAATGCTCTTCCTGTTCGATCACGACTTGCAGAACGAACTGCTCTACCTGGGCCAGCTGTTCATAGGGTACGTGACCGCATTCTTCCGCGGGCAGCTGGCGATCGCGCTGATCATGGGACTCATCATGGCCACCGGCTTCACGGTGATCGGCCTCGAGGCGGCGATCATCTTCG
>SLLM01000231.1 GCA_007134055.1 Ectothiorhodospiraceae bacterium
CGGCGGCCTGTGTGTGGTCAGCGCCCGCGAGTCATACAGTCGCGAAACCGGGTTCGCCGAGTACTGCCGGGAACGTGCCCGGGAGGGTGACCTGACCATCGTCGCCTGCCACGAGGGGCACCCCTACACCGCTCACGAGTCCGCCCAGTACTGGGTGCTGCAGGCCGGGCTATCCCGGCTTGCGGCGGTACCTCCCGCGCACGGGTGAAGAACTGCAGTCGCGTATCCGTTTCCTGGCCCGGTGTCCCGTGGAGGTGCTGGATGCGTTCCGCGGCCGATCGTGCGCGAGGTCAACGCCGATGCCGGGCAGGGGACACTAGCCGCCACTCAACGCCTGCACGATCGCGACCTCGTCACTGTCCTGAAGCGGGTGCGAGAGGTCGAATACCGCCCGTTGGTTGACGAAAAGCCGCATGTGGCGGCGTGTGCGGTTCTGTTCGTCGACGATGCGGAAACGGATGCCGGGAAACTGGTGGTCCAGGTCCGCCAGCACCGCTGCCAGGGTATCGCCCCGCGCCTGGACCTGGCCGGTACCGGTGTACGAGTGCAGCGGGGTGGGTATGCGTACGTTCATGGTCCGAGAGGTCCGGGTGCCGGCTGCCCTGCCCTGACGGCATAGATCTCCGGCAGGTGGCGGGCAATGCAGGCCCAGGATTCGCCCTCATCCCTGCTCATCCACAGCTCACCGCTGGTGGTGCCGAAATACAGCCCGACGGGGTCGAGAGCGTCGGCGCACATCCCCTGTCGCTTGACGGTCCACCAGGCCTGTTCCCGGGGCAAACCGCCGTCCTGGCGCTGCCAGCTCTCGCCACCATCACGGGTGCGGTAGACCGCGGGTCTGCCGCCGGGGCTGGTACGGGGCCAGACGTCGGTTCCATCCATGGGCACCACCCAGGCGGTATCCTGATCTCTGGGATGCGCCACGATGGGAAAGCCGATATCACCAACCGCCTTCGGCATCGATTCGCCGATATGCACCCATCGATCGCCCGGACGGTCCAGGCGATAGATGCCGCAGTGGTTCTGCTGGTAGATGCGGTCCGGGTTCGAAGGACACATGGCCAGGGCGTGGGGGTCGTGGAAGGTGGGATCCTCCCGGTCGAACCCCGGTACCACGCCCAGCCCCTGGATCAGTGGTGCGAAGGTTCGGCCGCCGTCCGTCGTCTCGTGCACGCCGCCCCCGGACATGCCGCAATACAGGTGTGCGGGATTCCCGGGGTCGACGAGGATGGAATGCAGCTTTGGACCATCCGGCGTACCGTCCTGTGCGGTACCCATCCACGCCCGGTACCGGGGATCATCGTTGATGCAGGAGAACGGAGCCCAGGTTGCGCCGCCATCGTCGGACCGGAACAGGCCCTGGGGAGAGGTGCCGGCGTACCATGCGCCGGGTTCATTGTCATGGCAGGGGGTGAGGCAGAAGGTGTGGTCGACGGCGCGCCCGGTTCCCCCGGCCTCTGGGGCGAAGGCCGGTGGTTTTCCGGCCTCCTGCCAGGATTGGCCGAAGTCCGTCGAACGGAAGATCGTGGGACCGAGATGCCCGGTGCTCGCCGCTGCCAGCAGGGTACGCCCATCCCGTGGATCCAGTACCAGTTCGTGGATGATGTGGCCGAGAAAGTGCGGGCCATCCGCCTGCCACGATGCCCGGTCGCGGTCACTGTGGAACAGCCACGCGCCCTTGCGGGTGGCGATCTGCAATACCACGGTATCGCGGGGCGCGGTTCGTGCGGCGTCGCTGTTGTCGGTGTCTGCCATCCGGGTCTCCTCCGCTTGTTCCGGTCCATTCCCTGAATGATCGAACGGCGCGGGCGGATATCGACGCCAATGGCACAAGAATGCCCGTAGCCGTCGACCGTTCGGGAATGGCCACCGTGCGGCAGCTTGACCGGCGTCAATCCCGCCGCGATCAAACCCCGCTACTATTGGCTGTTCCCGGTGCGTTGCGCTGGATCTGCCGCAACGGAGGAATCCATGAAAAAAACCCTGGTCCTGATTGCCAATCAGTCGCGGGCGCGCCTCTACACGCTCACCGCACCCAATGGTCGCCTTGAGGAACTCGACAACCGGGTCCACCCGGAGGGCCGGCTGAAGGACCGGGAACTCGGCGCTGACCGCCCTGGTCGCGCGTTCGACAGCATGGGGCGCGGTCGCCATGCCATGGGAAAGCACAACTCCCCCAGCGAGCAACTCTCGATCCGCTTTGCCGGGGAGGTGGTGGACTGGCTCGATGAACGCTATCACCGGGACGGCTGCGAACGGCTTGTGCTGGTGGCGCCGCCGCGGTTCCTTGGCCTGATCCGCAATGCTCTGACACCGGGGCTGGCCCGGGCGGTGGCTCTTGCCGTGGACAAGGACCTGGCCGGTGTCGAGCGGCCGGAGGACGTGCGCGCTCAACTGCCGGAGTGGATCTGACCGGTGGACCGGTAGACCCGTAACCGGCGCCCGGACGAAATGGTCAGCCTGCCTCGGTGTGCTTCTCGAGGAAATGCTTCAGCACCAGCTTGAGCTTGCCGGCCCGGGCGTGGTCGCCTCGTTCGCGGGCGGCGTCGATATCGTCGACGATCATGCGCTTGACGCGCTTCTCTCCCTCCGGTGTCTGCACGAGATACCAGCCCATTTCGGCTGCCACCATGGTGGATACGTGTTCGTGTTCGGCGATCGCGTCGATCTCCTCCGCCGTGAGTTCCGAAAGTTCAATGCAATCCTGGATAGTCAGCATGGCTCTCCTCCCGCCGTATCTTCCCTGGTGGCCCGTCACCATATTGAACTGCGGAACAGTGCGCGGCGCGTTGATCCAGCGCAAGCAAACCGGGCGCGGGGGGCCTTCACCTCCGGAAAATCGCCGGATAAGGTGAGCGGACTGCCGCGCAGGTGCGGACAACTGCTCCCCTGAACTCCACGCCGTCCCCTGTCTCGGGCTGGAAATCCGTACCGAAGGGTCAGTACCGTTCCCGCATCAGCGCCGCGGCGCGGCGGCCGGCAAGGGCGCCCATTACCATCGCACTGAGCAGGCCGTTCCCTGAAAGATAGCCGCTGTCCCCGGATCCGGATATGCCCCGGGCGGCACCGCCGCCGGCCAGGAGGTTGGGAAACGGCCGCCGGTCGCTCCCCAGCACGCGGCCGCTCGTGTCGATCTCCGCCCCTCCCTGGGTGTGGAACACGGCACCGGTAACCCGTACGGCGTAGAACGGTGGCTTCAGGGCACTGTCCGGGTCGAAGGACCGGCCGAACCGGTCGACAGCACCGGCGGCGGCGAGCGCGGCGGTCTCGCGCAGGGTCTCCTCCAGTTCCGCTGCCGGTAGATCCAGCACTGCCGCCAGCGTCCCGGCGGATGGGGCCGACTTCAGGGCACCGGCTTGGTCCGCCCGGCGGTAGTCCTCGAAACCGGACATGGCAAAGTCGTGGATGCGGGCGTCGTAGACGTTCCAGACGGTTCCCCCCGGCTGCGCCAGCACCTTCCGTGCCTGCTCCGAATAACCGCCATTTTCGTTGGAGAAACGGCGTCCGTCACGGTTGACCTGGATCCCACCTTCCATCATCAGTGCCCAGGAAATCAGGATCCGGTGCGGCCAGGCGAGGGAGCCGTGGCCCTGGAAAGCCCCCAGGTCCCTCAGGCTCGCACCCAGCGATTCGCTCCACAGCAGGGCGTCGCCCTGATTGCCTTCGTGGCCGAAATAGACCGCCGTTTCCATGCCCGTCAGGTAACGGGCCACGAGTTCCGTGTTGGCGCCGTAGCCGTTGCAGGCAAGCATCAGGGCATCGCAGGCGATGGTCTCCCGGACTCCGTCAGGTCGGGCGATGCGCACGCCCCGGATCCGTCGACCGGAATCCGCCTGCAGGTCGCAGACCCGCGCGCTGGTGACCACGTCCACGCCAGCGGCTTCCGCGGCACCATGCAGGCAGGCGATCAGTTCCTCGCCGGTGCGCCGGGGAGTCGAGTGCATGCGCAGGACGGAATGACCGGGATAACGGACATCGTCCACTAGGTCGAAGGGGATTCCGTGGCGGTCAGCGAGCCATTCGACCGTCCCGGCACTGTTCTCCGCCAGAGTCCGGACGATCACCGGATCCGCCTGGCCTTCGTTCTTGCGCTGGATGTCCGCGACCATCCTGGCGACCGAGTCGCCGATCCCCCGGGTTGCCTGGAACCGGGTACCCGCCGCGGGAATGAAACCGGAGGACAGGAAGGTATTGCCCCGGGGTACCGCGTCCCGTTCCACGACCAGCGGTTCGCAGCCGGCATCCACCGCTGCCAGTGCCGCTGAAATGCCGCAGGCGCCGGCGCCGACGATGACCAGGGGTACATGGATGTCCGCGGGACAGTCCGGTTCGAAGGGCAGTACCGCCATCACGGCTCCTGCTGCTGGTTCCTGAAGCTGTCCAGTATCTCTCCGGCCGGGGCGTTCCACACGTGCCCGCCGCAGGTGATGTACTCCAGCACCTCCTCCAGGTAGCGAATGCGGTGGGGCTGCCCCAGCAGCCAGGGGTGGATGTTCAGCGCCAGCAGCCTTCCCCCCTGTTCCCTGGCCTCCTCCAGCAGGAAATCGAATGCGTCCCGGACCTGCTGCGCCCAGGAGATCTCCGAGTGCAGGTTGTTGCAGAGGATGAACTGGTCCTCCAGCTCGGTGGAAAGGGGCAGCACGTAGAGTTGTCCGGGCCCGGCGTTGAAGGGGTAGGGCATATCGTCGTTCACCCAGTCGCCGAACCACTGGATGTCGTTCTCCGCCAGGAACCGTGGCGTGCCGGGGCTGTGTACCTTTGCGGGGCTGAGCCAGCCGCGGATCGCCTGCCCGGTGAGGTCCCGCAGTCGTCCCACGGCCCGCTGGACCAGCGCGGCTTCCTCGTCCGGATCCTGGCCGCCGTAGTGCAGGTGATCCATGTTCCAGCCATGGCAGAGGATCTCGTTGCCGCGCTCGACCAGCCGGTCCCGCAGGTAGGGCACGCGCTCGGCCACCTGGGTGTTGATGGCGAAGGTGGGGGTTGCGCCGTAGCGATCGAGTGCCTTGAGGATGCGATAGATCCCCACCCGGTTGCCGTACTCCCGCAGGGAGAAATGGCGCAGGTCCGGGTAGGGCATGGTCATGCCGTTGGGGACCTTGAAAGGAACCCCCCGCTGGTTGAGCGGGAAGAACTGCACCGACACGTTCAGCCATAGCGCCAGCGGCTTGCCGCCGGGCCAGGTTATCCGTGGACGCTGGTGCAGCATCGACCATGCGTAGTAATCGTGGTCGTATCCGTAGCGGCGGTGCGGGTATTCGAGATAGTTGTCTTCCAGGCTCATGACGCCCTCCCGTCCTGCCGGGCCCGGATATCGCTGGTGACGGCGTCGTGGTAGTGCGCCAGGTAGTATTCCGCGATCTCCCGGCCCGTGGTCACCCACACATCGCTGTGGCCGGTGATGTACTCCAGTGCCTCCTCGAACACCCGCATCCGATGCGGGCAACTGACCTGGTAGCTGTGAGTGGGTATGCACATCACCGTGCCCGATTCCGCGCCCTCCTGGTACAGGCGGTCGAAGTTGTTCCGGAGCATGGTGAGGTAGTGGCGGGGTTCCACCTTGTTTACCGCGTAGACAATGGTGTCGTTCATCTCCAGGGAGTAGGGCACGGACACGAAGCGCTTGCCGCTGCGCACGCGGATGGGGGTGGGCTGATCGTCGTGGAACAGGTCGCAGGTGTAGAAGCCCCCTTCATCGCCGAACAGTTCCGTGCCGACCTCGGCGAACAGGTCCAGCGTGTGCTCCGAGTGCGACAGAGCCGGGGCCAGGTAACCGGCGCACTTCTGCCCCGTGTGCCGATGGATGGATTCCATCGAGTCGCGGATCATCGCCCGCTCCTGTTCCTCCGACAGGCCGTAGGTGTAGCGGGTGTTGTAGATCCCGTGGCTGAAGATCTCCCAGCCCCGGTCCCTGCACATGGCGACAATCTCCGGATGGTGATCGCAGACGGCGACGGACAGCGATACGGACGCACGGATTCCGTACTTGTCCAGCAGGTTCATCTGCCGGTGGTGACCGACCCGATTGCCGTAGTCGCGGATACTGTAGCCGGGGACCGGTGGCGTGGGATGCGGCCAGGGCGTGCGGAGTGGATTCGCGGGCGGAGCCAGCTCGTAGTATTCGATATTGGGCGCTACCCAGAACGCGACCCGTGCACCGTTCGGCCAGCGGATCGGTGGCCGGTCCTCGTAGGGCCAGTAGTCGTAGTAGCCGGGATCCTCCTTCATTACCGATACCCCGCCGCTGCCGCCGTCTGCTCCGCCAGCCAGTCGAGCACCGTGCGGACCTCGACCACGTCGGCGTACTTCAGGTGCAGATCGGTGAGATTGGCATAGTGGTAGCTCTCGTGTTTGTCGGCCACGCACTCCGCGGGGACAATGGTGCGGTACCCGCGGGAGAGGCTCTCCACCGCCGTCGCCCGGATGCATCCGGAGGTGGAGCCGCCGGTGACGATCACGGTGTCGACCTGGTGCCAGACCAGTAGCGACTGCAGGGGGGTTTCGAAGAAGGCGGACGGCATGCGCTTGGTGTAGCGTATGTCCTGCGGCTGAACGTCCAGGCGATCATCCAGTTCGGCGCGCTCCGAACCGTACTTGATGTTCTGCAGCGAGTCCGGGGTATTGGTTCGTGTCCCCCAGACGCCGGCATCCTCCCCGGATTCCAGGAACGCCACATTGGTCCAGACCACCGGCCAGCCGAGCCGGCGGAAGCCGGCCGCCAGCTGGTTGACGTAGTCCAGCTGGCCGGGATCCGCCTGGTACGCCGACTTGAACAGGTCGGTACGGGTGTAGGCCTTCTGCAGGTCCACGTTCAGCAGGACCGCCTTTCTGCCGAAACCGAAGGGCACCCGCTGGGGATTGGCGATGACCTCGAGGAAGATCTCTTTCGCTGTCTGATCGGTGGATATCATGGTTCAACTCCGTGAGCTGCGCGGTTCCGCCTCGTAGTGCCGCCCGGTGGCCAGCAGTTCCTCGGTCCCCAGACAGGCGTTGAGCTGCCCGAAATCCAGCATTTCGTTGCTGAACGCCTCGGTGCTGCCGTTCTCCCGCAGGCTGGCGAAGAAGCGTTGCGCCATGCACGTGAACGCGCGCGCAAGGGCGCCCGGGAAAATCACCAGGGAAAAGCCGAGCGCCTGCAGGTCAGCCGCGTTCTGCATGGGGGTTACGCCGCCTTCCACCATGTTCGCCATGAGCGGCGCCCGCCCCCGGAAGGCGGTCGTGATGCGGTCGATGTCCTCCCGGGTACGGATTCCCTCGATGAAGAGCAGGTCCGCACCGGCCTCCCGATATTGGCCTGCCCGCTCGATGGCGGCGCTGGTGCCTTGCACCCCCAGGGCATCGGTCCGGCCGATGATGAGGGTGCGCTCATGGCGGCGGGCGTCCACCGCCGCCCGGATCTTGCCGGTCATCTCTTCGGTGGGGATCAGACTCTTCCCCCGGAGGTGACCACACCGCTTCGGGAAGGACTGGTCCTCGAGCTGGATGGCGCTGGCCCCGGAGCGCTCCAGCAGGCGTACGCAGCGCATCACATTGAGGGCGTTGCCGAAGCCGGTATCGCAGTCGACGACAATGGTGATGTCGCTGCGCTCTCGGATCTGCGATAGGGCGTCGTTGATCTCGCCGAGGCTCAGCAGGCCGATGTCCGGCCGGCCCAGCCGGGTGTAGGCGAGGCTGGCACCGGAGAGGTAGACCGTGTCGAAACCGGCGCGCTCGGCAAGGGATGCTCCGAGCGCGTCGTATACCCCCGGGGCGACAATGATCTCCGGCGCATCCAGGCGACTGCTCAGGTCCGTGGTGTGGGGATTCTCGGCCATGGCGTCACATTCGCTGTGGAGTGGAGCCGTGCGGGTTCAGCCCGTTCCGCCGGAGTCCGCCGCAGCTGCCTCGAGATCATTCCAGACTTCCTGCTCCAGCAGTCTTCCCTGGCGGATGGTGAAGCGGTCGACAAAACGCACGTCCCGGAACGCCGTGCCGTCCGGCCATTCGCCGGTGAGCGTGCCACGGCAGTAGACCACCTGGTGGTCCGCCAGGCGGATTGTATCGAAACCGGAGAAACACTTGCGTACGTATCGATACCGGGTCCGGGCCCAGTTGACCAGGGCGTCCAGGTCGTGGAACTCGACGCCGCCCGGGAAGACCATCCGAAATTCCCGGGCGGTGAGTGCACGGGCCTCGTCCAGCGCCCGCCGCTCCATGGCCCCGAGGAAATCCCGCACCAGGCCGACCGCGTCATCGTCCGGTGTCGATACGTCCTCCCGGACGTGGATAGTCGGTTCCGTCGCTGTCGGCACGGACGATGTCACGGCACTGTGGAGAGCCGCCCGCAGCCGGGACCTGGTCTCCCCGGAGTATCCGCTCGGCAGTGAAACATGGATGATTGTCATCGCCTGGCGCCGACAGTGAACTGTTGGCAGCATAGTCCAGCGAAATGTATCATTCAAGATACAAATTGGAGGGCCACCGTGACGCAGACGGTACACCGGATCTCCGTGGATGGAGCCAAGTCCCACCGGGTCTACCTGGGCCTGCGGGACGAGATCATCAGTGGTGCCTATCCGCCGGGCAGCAAGCTTCCCGGCGAACTCAGGCTGGTGGAGCGCTACGGCGTCTCCCGCGTTACCGTCCGGCGTGCGCTGGCGGCTCTGGAAGAGGCGGGCATGATCCGTCGCACACCCGGCGTGGGGACGGTTGTCCTGGATCAGGCGCTGAGTACCACCCGCATCACGGCGGATGCCTCCAACCTGCTCCCCAACATCATCCGCATGGGGAAGGACTCCCAGATCCGGTTGCTGGCGTTCAACTACGTGCCTGTTGCCGAACCCGTCCGGGAGCTGCTCGGCCTGCCGCCGGGGGCCCGGGTGCAGCGCTCGGTGCGCCTGCGACTGATCGATGGCAAGCCGTTCTCCCATCTCACCACCCATGTTCCGGCGGCCATCGCCCAGAGTTACTCCGAGGAGGACCTGGAATCGACACCTCTCTACGCATTGCTGGAGCGCAGCGGTGTGCGTCTTGATTCCGCCACCCAGACCGTTTCCGCCACCCTGGCCACGCACGAGACGGCGCAGGCCCTCGAGGTTGCCGAGGGTGCCCCCCTGATTTCGCTGAACCGGGTCGTCTATGACGTCAACGGGAACGGCATCGAGCATCTTGCCGCGCTGTACCGGCCGGATCGCTATCGCCTGCAGATCAACCTGACCCGTGCCGGTGACGGAGATTCCCGCTACTGGGAGCATGTCAATGCGCCTCCCGCCGATCGCTCCTGAGGCGGTGGCTTCCGCTCAGCGCACCATCCCGGGCAGCCATGTGGCCAGCGGCGGAAACAGGATCAGCAGCGCCACCAGCAGCATCGAGCAGAGGATGTAGGGGATGGCCGCGGCGTAGATCTCGGTCATGCGCGTATCCGGTGGCGCTACGCCCTTCATGACGAACAGGAGGAGCCCGAAGGGGGGTGTGGTGAAGCTGATCTCCAGGGCCAGCAGTATGATCAGACCGAACCAGATCAGGTCGAATCCAAGACTCTGGGCCAGGGGGAAGAAGATTGGCACCGTGAGCAGCATGATGGAAATCTGCTCCATGAATGTGCCCAGCAGCAGCAAAACCGCAAACATCGCCAGTAGCATGAGCAGCGGCGCCAGATCGTAGCCCGTGACCCAGTTGATGAGGCCGCTGGAGGCGCCGGAGAAGGCCAGCAACTGACTGAACGTGGCGGAACCGAAAACGATCAGGAACGCCATCAGGGTGATCCGCAGCGTCCCCTCCAGAGACAGTTTCAGTGCCTGCCAGGTGAGGCCGCGGAACAGGGCGCCGAGAATCAGCACACCCAGGGCACCGAAGGCCGCGGCCTCCGATGGCGTGGCGAAGCCCGTCAGCATCATGGTAACGATGAGTACCATGACGGCGATCATCGGCAGGATATCCCGGCAGACCAGCCACAGCTTCTCCCGCAGGGAAATGGGCTTGAGTTCGTAGGCGGGCGCGGCGGAAGGATCGATGCGGGTACGCAGCCAGATGGTCGCCAGGTACAGCAGAGCCAGGATGAGGCCGGGTATGAGGCCTGCCACCAGGAGGGCGCCGATGTTGATCTGCGCCAGGGTCGCCAGCAGGACCGCCAGCGCGGAAGGCGGGATGATGATCGCCAGGCCGCCGGTACCGAGGATCGGGCCGATCGCCATGTGCTTCTTGTAGCCGCGGCGCACCATCTCCGGAACCATCAGGGAGCCGAGCAGCGCCGTCGATCCCATGGATGAACCGCTCAAGGTGGAGAATCCGGTCCCCCCGAGGACGGTGACATAGGACAGGCGCCCCGGGACCCGGCCCAGCAGGCAGTCGATGGCGTTGAACATGCGCATGCCAAGCCCGGTGCGGAAGAACAGCTCCCCCATCAGCAGGAACAGCGGGATCGGAACCAGGCTGTAGCGTGACAGCGCACCGAAGCCATTGTTGAGCAGCTGGGTGATGCCGCGCTCGCCGCCCATGAAGACCCATGCGCCGACGATGTTGGCGGCGATGAAGGCGATTGCCACCGGCATGCCCAGTGCCAGCAGTACGATGATGATGCCAAGCAGCAGCCCCAGGGCCTGGTACCATTCCATTATTCCCGGATCCCCGCCTGGCCGCTGTGCAGGACCTCGCGTCCGACCACGAAACGCAGGAATTCGATGGTCATCAGGCCGAAGCTCAGCGGATACGCTGCGGTGAATACCCATCTGGGCACGAAATAGCCGCCGCGGGTATCGAGCTCCGCCCGCTCAATGTTGGTGAGCATCAGGTCCAGCCCTTTCCAGGCCAGTACCGCGCAGACAATCACGCAGAGCAGCGCCACCAGCCGGCTTGTCACCTGGAACAGCAGCGGTGGCAGGGCGGCGGTGAGCAATTCGATGTGCACGTGGCCGCGCTTGCGCACGAGCCAGGGCGCACCCAGCAGCGTGATGTAGAACATGCCGTATTCGGTGGAGACGAACAGCCAGGGCCAGGGTTGTACACCGGCATTGCGCATCAGTACCGAGAGCACCACCGCAACCATCAGCCATACCAGCGTCAGGGCGGCTGCCAGACCCATCGCATTGAGAAGAATCATGTAGGCGCGGCTGCCCGGATTCATGGCGGTGTCACGTTGGTTCCGCGACGAACAGGGCGCGCCGCCGCGGCAGCGCGCCCTGTGGTGGGGTCACAGATCGTTGAAAAGCTCAATGAGTTCATCGTAGTGGGTCAGGCCCATTTCGTGGCGTCCCATCTGCTCGCGCATGCGCTGCCAGTTCGCTTCGCGGGCGCCTTCCAGGAAGCGCTCCGCCGCCTCCCCCTCCAGTTCCACCACCTGCATGCCGGCGGCGTCCAGTTCGGCGATCTGCTCTCCGGCTTCTTCAGCGAAGCGCTCCGCGCTGGAACGTTCGTGCTCGATCGCTACCTCCTGGAGAATCTCGCGGGCTTCCTCGCTCAGCGAATTCCAGGTTTCCAGGTTGATGATTGCACCCATGTCGGTGGAGAAGAAGCTCGGCTCCACCCGGTAGCCCAGGAACTCGTCCCAGCCCAGATCGCTGAGGCCGATCTGGGTCCAGCCGGTGGCGTCGATCACACCCCGCTCGAGGGCGGAGTACACTTCCGTGGTTTCCAGGCTGGTGATTCGCGCCCCCAGGTAGTCGGTGAAGAAGGCGTCGTAGACCGGATTGCTGCGCAGACGCAGGCCGGAGACATCCAGGTTACCGTCGCCATCCAGTGCCGGCTCGTCGACGGTGTAGATGTTGTAGCTGACGCCGCTGTCAAACCAGCCCAGATAGTAGACATCCATTTTCTCCTGGTGGATCTCGTTCATGAGATCCAGGCCACCGCTCTCCCGCGCGTAGATTGCGTTCGTGTTCGAGGCGATCATGGCGTCGCGCTCCGGCAGCGATCCTGCGTAGAAACTCGCGGCGGTATAGGCCATGTCCACCACCCCGTCACGCACCGCACCGGGCTGCTCGGAGAGGCCGATGGCCTCCGGACCGCCGCGCACGTCGATCTGGATTACGCCTTCGCCCCGCTCGTTCAGCTTATCGACGAACTCGAGAAAGCTCTGCGTATAGATCAGACTTGTCGGGAACGCGTGGACCGCGGAAATGCGCTCCTCAGCGGCCGCCGTGCCGGCAGCAAGGCACAGGCCAAGGCCCATGGCGCACAGATGTCTGGTTTTCATGGTCATCCTCCTCAGGAAGCGTGTGGTCGGGATTGTCCCGCGCCGCCATCGGGGCCGGCGGGTGGTGTTATCGTTTTCCCTCAGTCGGGGCGCCTGGCTCGGCCCACGGACGTAGTCTTCGGTCCCTGCGCACGAAGGCGGCGATCTCGTCGCCGTACCGTGCGGTGAGGTCAATGTCATCCCAGCCGTTCATGAGCTTGTGACGCAGTCCCGGGTCGATCCCGAAGGTATAGGTCAGATTTTCAAGGGTGATGGTCCGGGTCTCCAGGTTGACGCACATTTCACGGGGTGTGCCGGCCAGCCGCTCGAGCAGGTCCTCGCAGTCGGTCTCGTCGACCCTGGCGGGAAGCAGCCCGTTGTTGCCTGCGTTGGCGACGAAGATATCCCCGAAGCTCGGGGCGATCACGCAGCGTATACCGAAATCCACCAGGGCATAGACCGCGGCCTCCCGCGATGAGCCGCCGCCGAAGTTCCGCCGGGCGACCAGGATGCGGGAGGCCTGCGCACCGGGTAGATTCAGGGGAAAGCCGGCCACCGGATCACCCCTGTCGTCGAAGCGCAGGTCATGGAGCAGGAAACGGCCGTAGCCCTGTTCCCGGGGGGTTTTCATGAATCGCGCCGGAATCAGTTGATCGGTGTCCACGTTCGCCATGCCCAGAGGGCATGCCGGACCTTCCACGCGCAGCAGGGGGGTCATGCCGTCTCCCGGTCGGGCAGCAGTGGTCGCACATCACTCAGGTGGCCGGTGACCGCAGCCGCCGCGACCATGACCGGCGACATCAGGTGGGTACGTCCGCCCGGTCCCTGACGTCCCTTGAAGTTGCGGTTGGTGGTGGACGCGCAGCGCTCGCCCGGCGGCAGGAGGTCACCGTTCATCGCGACGCACATGGAGCAGCCGGAGTCCACCCAGTCCAGCCCGGCGGACCGGAATACCACGTCCAGCCCCCGGGCCTCTGCCTGCCGTTTGACCAGGGTGGAGCCCGGCGAGACCATCCCCGGGACCCGGGATCGCCGGCCGCGCAGGATCGATGCGGCCGCCTCCAGATCCTCGATGCGGGCGTTGGTGCACGAGCCGATGAATACCCGGTCGATGGTGATATCGGTGATCCGCTGTCCCGGCCGCAGGCCCATGTATGACAGTGCGTCGGCGATATGCTCGGCAGTGGCGGAGTCCCGGGCGCGGGTAGGATCCGGCAGACGTCCGTCGACCGGCAGGGCATCCTCTGGCGATGTGCCCCAGGTCACAGTCGGGACGATGTCTCCCGCGTCCAGGGTGACCTCCCGGTCGAATTCCGCCTCCGCATCGGTGGCGAGCGCCCGCCAGGCCTGGCAGGCGCGATCGAATGCGTCTCCGGACGGCGCCCACGGACGGCCGCGGAGGTAGTCGAACGTGACCGCGTCGGGTGCCACCATGCCGCAGCGCGCACCGCCCTCGATGGAGAGGTTGCACAGGGTCATGCGGCCTTCCATGGACAGGGAGGTGACCGTGTCGCCGGCATACTCGATGGCGTATCCGCGGGCGCCATCCGCGCCCAGCCGGGAAATCCACGTCAGCGCGATGTCCTTCGCCGTCGAACCGGGGGCGAGGGAGCCGGTGATGGTCATGCGCATGCGGCGGGGCTTGCGTTGCCAGAGGGTCTGCGTGGCGAGCACATGGGCGACCTCGGACGCGCCGATGCCGAAGGCCACGCCGCCGAACGCGCCATGGGTGGATGTATGGCTGTCGCCGCACACGGTCAGCAGGCCGGGGAGGGTAAGACCCTGCTCGGGCCCGAGTACGTGGACGATCCCCTGGCGCGGGTCCTCCAGCCCGAACAACCGGATGCCGTGTCGCCGGGTGTTGCGGTACAGGCGGTCCACCACCGAGCGGATTTCCGGGTCGGCGATCCCGTCGCTTCGGTTGCGGGTGGGGACATAATGGTCGGCGACGGCGAAGGTCAGGTCCGGTCGAGCCACGGGTGATTCGCGCTGGGCCAGGCGGTCAAAGGCATGAAAGGACCCTTCGTGGACGAAGTGCCGGTCAACCCAGAGGAGGCTCCCACCCTCTTCGCCGTGCACGATCTCGTGGCTGTGCCAGACTTTGTCGAACAGCGTGCGTGGGCTCATGCCGTCCACCGCCGCGGGGTTGACCGAAAGACAGAACTTTGTATTACTGGTAATACAAGCCATGCAGGGTGTCAAGCGAAGCCTGGCCTGGGAGTGCAGCAATGACAGGTTTTCAGTGGGACGATCCGCTCCTGCTCGAGGGCTGCCTCGGCGACGAGGAACGTCTGGTCCGCGACACCGCGCGTGGTTATGCCCAGGACCACTTGATGCCGCGGGTGCTGGAGGCAAACCGGCACGAGATCTTCCACCGGGAAATCATGACGGAATTCGGTGAACTCGGCCTGCTGGGAGCGACGTTACCGGAAGAGTACGGATGTGCCGGGGTGAATCATGTCTGCTACGGCCTGATCGCCCGCGAGGTGGAACGCGTGGATTCCGGCTACCGTTCCGCGATGAGCGTGCAGAGTTCGCTGGTGATGCACCCGATCCATGCCTATGGCAGCGAGGAGCAGAAGCGGCACTACCTGCCGAGGCTTGCATCCGGTGAATGGGTGGGGTGCTTCGGCCTCACCGAGCCGGATCATGGCTCCGACCCCGGAAGCATGAAATCACGCGCCAGGCAGGTCCGGGGAGGGTATCGCCTGGACGGCACCAAGACCTGGATCACCAACTCTCCCATTGCGGATGTGTTCGTGGTCTGGGCGAAGCTCGACGGGGTCATTCGCGGTTTCGTCCTCGAGAAGGGAATGCCGGGGCTGGCCGCTCCCGGGATCGAAGGCAAGTTCTCCCTGCGCACCTCCATTACCGGGGAGATCGTGATGGAGAACGTGTTCGTGCCGGAGGAGAACCTGCTGCCCGGGGCCGAGGGGCTGCGGGGACCGTTCGGCTGCCTCAGCAAGGCACGCTACGGCATTGCCTGGGGCGCACTCGGAGCCGCCGAATTCTGCTGGCACGCTGCCCGCGCCTACACCCTGGAACGCCGGCAGTTCGGCCGTCCCCTGGCGGCCAATCAGTTGATCCAGAAAAAGCTTGCGGACATGCAGACGGAGATCACCATCGGCCTGCATGCCGTGCTGCGGCTCGGCCGGGTGATGGACGCCGGTGACTGGTCTCCGGAAATGGTCTCCTTGCTGAAGCGCAACAACTGCGGCAAGGCCCTGGATGTTGCCCGCACCGCGCGGGACATGCACGGCGGCAACGGAATCTCGGATGAATACCACGTCATACGGCACATGATGAACCTGGAGACCGTGAATACCTACGAGGGCACGCATGACATTCACGCCCTGATTCTCGGTCGCGCCCAGACCGGGCTTCAGGCATTTACTGCGGAATAGGCGCCAGCAGGCTGCCGGGATTCCGGTTTCAGCATCCTGCTAGTCGCCGATCCCCCATGGGCGACCCCATTGCAGACCGGCCGTGGTGGTGTTCGCCGGGCGGTATTCGCAGCCGACCCAGCCCCGGTAGCCGATCCGGTCCAGGAGCCGGAACAGCCAGACGTAGTCGATCTCGCAGGCCTGCGGTTCGTGCCGGCCCGGGACGCCGGCGACCTGCACGTGCTCCAGCACCGGGAGGTGGTGCTCAAGCCAGTGCGAGATCCGTCCCTCGGTCATCTGGCAATGGTAGACATCGAACTGCAGGCGGAGGTTGTCGGCCCCCACTGCCTCCAGGTGGCGCCGGGCATCCGCCTGGCGGGACAGGAAATAGCCGGGCATGTCTACACGGTTGATGGGTTCGATGACGATGGTGCAATCCAGTCGTGCCGCCTCCCCGGCGGCGTAACGAAGGTTGCGCAGGTAGACGGCCTCGCACTGCCGGTGTTCCACCCCTTCCGGAATCACCCCGGCCATCGCATGCAACCGCCGGCAACCGAGCGCCCGGGCGTAGTCGAGGGCCAGTGCCACGCTGTCACGGAAATCCGCCTCGCGTCCGGGGAGTGCAGCCAGTCCGCGCTCCCCGGCGTCCCAGTCCCCGGGGGGCAGGTTGAAGAGGACTTGCTCCAGCCCGTTCTCCCGCAGGCGTTCCCGGATTGAACCCGCTGCCTCCGCATACGGGAACAGGACCTCGACCCCCTGGAATCCGGCAGCGGCGGCAGCTGCGAAACGTTCACGGAATGGCAGCTCCGTGAACAGCATGCTGAGGTTGGCGGCGAATCGGGGCACGGAAAAGCCTCCAGGTATGTGGCGCGACGATGGCCCGCGTCACTATCAGGATACCGGTAGCCCCGGGAAACGCGAGCAGTGGCTGCCGGGCGCTGACCCATCGTGATACGCGCTCCTCAGGGCACGGGTGCCGGCATCGCGGTTGCCGCCGCGGGCGGCCCGGTGTCCATTCCCAGGAAACCGCCGGATTGCCTTTGCCAGAGCCCGGCATACAGCCCGCCGCGTGCCAGCAGCTCGTTGTGGGAGCCGGATTCGATCACGCGGCCCTGGTCGATCACCACCAGGCGATCGAGCACGGCGATGGTGGAGAGGCGGTGGGCGATGGCGATCACCGTCTTGCCCTCCATCAACGTGTAGAGCTGCTCCTGGATGGCGGCTTCCACCTCCGAGTCCAGCGCCGAGGTGGCCTCGTCGAGCACCAGGATGGGTGCATTCTTCAGCAGGATCCTGGCGATGGCGATGCGTTGTCGCTGGCCCCCGGATAGCTTGACGCCCCGCTCGCCCACGTGGGCGTCGAGTCCGCGGCGACCCTCCCGATCCGTGAGTTCCCGGATGAACTCGAGCGCGTGGGCGCGCCGGGCCGCTTCCGTGATCTCCTCCTCGCTCGCATCGGGCTTGCCATAGGCGATGTTGTCGCGGATGGAGCGGTGCAGCAGTGAAGTGTCCTGGGTCACCATGGCGATCTGTCTGCGCAGTGACTCCTGGGTGACCGTGGCGATGTCCCGGCCGTCGATCAGAATGCGGCCGTCCGCGGGATCGTGGAAGCGCAGGAGCAGATTGACCAGGGTGGACTTGCCGGCGCCGGAGCGCCCGACAACGCCCACCTTCTCGCCGGGTCGGACGTCCAGGGACAACCCGTCGATCACCGGTTCAACCCGGTCGTAGGCGAAGGACAGGTTCTCGAAACGGATGCCGCCGTCACGAACAATCAGTTCCGGGGCGTCCAGTCGGTCGGTGACGGCGCGGGGCCGAGACAGCGTGTTGATGCCGTCCTGCACGGTGCCGATGTTCTCGAACAGCTGCGCTACCTCCCACAGGATCCAGTCCGACATGGAACGGATACGCATGACCAGGGCGATGGCCACGGCGATGGCGCCCAGGCCGATGGCCGCCTGATGCCAGGCGTAGATGGCCACCCCGGTGACGGCTGCCAGCAGCATGGCGTTGCTTGTCTGCAGGGTCACGGTCAGCCAGGTGACCAGGCGCATCTGCCGGTAGACGGTACCCATGAATCCGCTCATCGCGTCGCGGGCATAGTCATGCTCCCGGAGCGTGTGGGCGAACAGCTTGATGGTCTGGATGTTCGTGTAGCTGTCCACCACGCGGCCGGTCATCTGCGCCCGGGCGTCCGCCTGCGCCATGGAGATCCGCCGCAGCCGCGGCACGAAGTACACCATGATCGCCAGGTACGCAGCCAGCCATGCGATCAGCGGGACCATGAGCCACGGTTCGGCACGGCCGACGAGGAACATGGCGCCGACGAAATAGACCACGATAAAGACGAACACGTCCGCGAGCTTGAGCACGGTCTCGCGGATGGCCAGCGCGGTCTGCATGACCTTCTGCGACACCCGCCCGGCAAACTCGTCGTGGAAGAACGGCAGGCTCTGGTCAAGGATGTAGCGATGGCTGAGCCAGCGGGCGATCATCGGATAGTTGCCGAATATCGTCTGGTGGGTGACCAGCGACTGCCCCAGGACCAGCAACGGGTATCCCACGAGCACGAGTGCCCCCATGCCGAACAGGGCCCAGCCGTGATCGCTCACGAGCGCATCCCGGTCTGTCGTCGACAGCCAGTCCACCAGGGAGCCGAGGTAGCTCAGGAATATAAGTTCCACCACGGACACCGCAGCGGTAAGCACCGACATGACCGCCAGCCACGGCAGCATGGGCCTGGAGTAGTAGTACAGGAATGCCGGCAGCGACCCGGGAGGTGTTTCCGGCCGTGTATCCGGGAAGGGATTCACCCGGGTCTCGAAGTAGCGGAACATCCGCGAAATCCTCCTTTCGCTACGAAGTACCAGTCCTGGCGCCGGCAAGCGTATTACCTGAATCACGGTTGAGGTCAACAATGCGGTTGGTTGTCCCCTGCGGTGCCTTCTCGCACGGCCTGCTACTCTTGCAGTGAGCAGGACAAAATGGGAGACCTGATCATGCCCGTATACGTATTGCTGAGCACGCTTACCTCGGAAGGGGCAAAGACCCTGCATGCCAATCCCGATCGCATGGAAGAGGTGAACCGGGAGATCGACAGCTTCGGCTGCAAGGTGCTGTCCCAGTATGCCCTGCTCGGGGAGTACGACTTCCTGAGCGTCGTAGAGGCGCCGGATAATGGCACCATCGCCCACCTGTCCGCCGATCTGGCATCGCGGGGTACGGTGAAAGTGAAGACCTTGCCTGCGCTGTCGGTGAGCGAACTGGTTTCGAAGATGAAGGGGCCGCACCACATGGGCAAGGCCTGACCGATCGCGGTCGACCATGGAACCCTGGCCGAACCGGCGTGCGCCGGCGCTGCCGGCCGCCAGGGGTATGGTCGGAGGGTGGTCCGCCTTCGCAGGCAGGTGGTAGCCGGATCCGCAGGCCCGTGTGGCCAGTCCCGTCCCGCCTCTGCAAATGATATAGTCCGGGTAAATTTGCGATTGGTGAATCAGGGAGGATGCCCAATGGCGTTGCCAGTGCTTGTCGTGGATGACTCATCCATGTCGCGCAAGCTCACCATCCGCGCCTTCCCTGAGGGCTGGGACGTGGATATCACCCAGGCGGCCAATGGCAGGGAAGCGCTGGAGCGCTTCGAGCAGGGCCGGGGCCACGTCATGTTCCTGGATCTGACCATGCCGGACATGGATGGCTTCGGGGTGCTATCGGAGATCAGGCGGCGTGGCCTTGATTGCTTCGTTATCGTTGTTTCCGCCGATATTCAGCCCAAGGCGGAGGAGCGCTCCCGTGACCTCGGCGCCATGGCGTTCCTGCGCAAGCCGGTACAGGCCGCCGAGCTGCGGGCGGTGTTGACGGAGTACGGCTTCCTATGAGTTTCCAGGACTACACCCCGGATCAGGAAGATGCGCTCCAGGAAGTGGTCAACATCGCCATGGGACAGGCGGGATCGGCGCTGGCCCACATTCTCGATTCCTATGTCGCGTTGTCCGTGCCGAGGGTACGGATCGTCTCCGCGCAGGACGTGGCGGATGCGGTGGCGGAGATGATATCCGGAACCCGGGAAGGGGACCCGGAGCAGATGACGGCGGTGCGCCAGGCCTTCTTCAATAACCTGCGGGGAGAATCCATCGTCCTTTTCGGGGCCGGAGGGTGCGACGATCTCGCCGATCTCCTCGGGCACGATCAGGCCCTGGCCCAGGAGGAGACCAACGAGGAGCTGTTACTGGATGTCGCCAATATCCTCTCAGGCGCTGTGCTGAATGGAATCGCCCAGCAGCTCGAGACGGATTTCGCCTACTCCGCGCCAACGCTGATGGCCAGGGGAGGCTCGGTACAGGATCTGCTGAACCCGGAGATGCTGGGCTGGGAGTACGCCCTGCTGGTGGAGGTCAATTTCAGCCTGGAGGCCCGGGGCTTTTCCTGCCACCTGGTGCTGCTGATGCCCGAGACCTCCATTGATCTCATGCGCGAGGTGCTGGATCGCATGCTGGAGGCGCTGTGAGCGGCGACGGAGGGCCGGACAGCGAGCTGCTGGAAGTCATCGTTGATCGTGTCAACGTGGGCGTGCTGGTCGTGGACGAACGGTTTGCGGTAGCACGGTGGAATCGCTTCATGGCCATGCACAGCGGTATCGCGCCGCTGGAGGCGCTGGGCCGCGACCTGTTCGAGCTGTTCCCCGACCTTCCCCGCCGCTGGCTGACCCAGAAGCTGCGTAGCGTGTTTCTGCTCGGCAATTACGCCTTCACGTCCTGGGAGCAGCGGCCGTACCTGTTCCGGTTTCCGCACAATCGTCCCGCCACCGCCGCCTCGGTGGACTGCATGCGGCAGGACTGCACGTTCATTCCGATCCGGGACGCCACCGACCGGGTTACCCATGTCTGCATCACCGTGACCGATGTCACCGATGCCTGCATCTACCAGATGCAACTTCTGGACGCCATGCGCAGGCTGGAGGAAATGAGCGTTCGGGACGCGCTCACCGGCATCTTCAATCGCGGCCACATCGAGGCGCGACTTCGCGACGAGGTGGCGCGTAGCCGCCGGCACGGGGACCCGCTCTCCGTGATCCTGCTCGATGTCGACGATTTCAAGCGCGTCAACGACCGCCACGGCCACAAGGCCGGTGACACCGTCCTGCGGGAAGTGGTTCGCCGCATCACCGGGAACCTGCGGCAGCACGATGTCTGCGGCCGCTACGGCGGCGAGGAGTTCACCGTCGTACTGCCGGGAACGGATCTGCCCTCCGCCCGTGTCGTGGCGGAACGGCTGCGCCGCGCCGTTGCCTGCCAGGCGGTCGAGACGTCGGCGGGCCCCATCAAACTCAGCATCACCCTGGGCGTGGCGCAGCTCGATCCGGACACGATCGATCACGAGATGCTCCTGGACCGGGCCGACCGGGCCCTGTACCAGGGCAAGAGGGCCGGCCGCGACCGGGTGATGACGGCAGCCGACGGTTGCTGATGCTGAGCGTTCCGGCGGTGTTGCCAAGTCCGGGATTCCGCAACCGCCGACGCCCTGCGGCGGCGGGCGACTCCAGGGGGCCGGATCATTCCCTCGCCTCCACTGTGTGTCAGCCGATCCAGGGGCTGTGATTGGCGGACGGTCGTAATCTCGCGAGTACGGACCCGGGGCGCCATACCTGCTACCGTCCCTTCCCGGGCATGACGCTTCTGGGCGCAAGGCCGAAGTAGCCGTTGAACGCTCGGCGGCGATCTGCGCCCCGAGCTGGGCGGCATCCACAGCCCGGTGCTCGCAGTGCTGGCGGCCGATTCGTATCGGCAGGGAGACAGCGACCGGGAGATCCGTTCGTTCTACGGAGAACTGCTGGCGGATCTGCCGGCCGCCGCACTGGTCCTCCTGCCGCAGTCAAGGCATTTTGCCACGCAGGATCAGCCGCAGGCGGTCAGCGCGGCGATCGAGGCGTTCGTGGACGCCCTGCACCTTCGCCAGGCCCCGGGAGGGACGTGAACGGATCAGGATCGGCGAAGCGGGCTCGGGGCCCGACGTGTTGCCGGTGCACGGCTCCCGATAGGATCACCGTTCATGGAGCGGGGTTGCCGCCGTGCCGGTCAACCCGTACCGGGTGACTGTCCACGATCCGCGCCGGCGGATCACCGCTCGGCGCGGGCTTCATTGCCAATCACTTCGTCCATCCAGGCCACAAGTTCCCGGCGCACCTCTTCGAAGGCCATGGACTGGATGTGTCCGGCATGGCGCAGCCGCCAGAGGGTCTTGGGTTCACGCGCCTTTTCATACAGCGCTTCCGCATGGTGCATGGGAACGATCGTGTCAGCCTCACCGGCAAGCAGCAGGAGGGGAACAGGGCTGACCTCACCGATGAAATCCCGCGGCGCGAACCTGTCAGATACGGTCAGCGACAGCGGCCACTGGAATGGCCAGGTAAGCCAGAATTCTCCGAATTTCTCCCGGGCGATCCCCCGGTAACTGGTAAACGGGCTGTCCGCCACCAGGCCGCGAACGCCGTAACGCTCCCCCGCCTGGCCCACGAGCGTGATGGCGACCGCAGCGCCCAGGCTCTGTCCGAAGACGATGATCCGCTCCGGGTCGGTGGCCTCATGTTCCGCCAGAACTGCCAGGGCAGCCTCGGCATCCCGGTGGACACCGGCGAAGTCCGGGCTGCCCCCGGAGAGACCGAACCCCCGGTAATCCAGCATCAGCACGTTGTAGCCGCGTTCCGGCAACCAGTACACCGAGGCGATGTGGGTGCTGACATTCTCCGCATTGCCATGCAGGAACAGCACCGAGCCCCTGGCCGGCTGCTCGTCCACGGGAAGAAACCAGGCATGCAGGCGCACACCATCAGCGGCCTCGAACCAGACATCCTCATACACGATGTCTGCATCCGCCGGATCCCAGCGATGTCCGGACTCCGGCAGAAAGAACAGTCGTCCACAACCGGAGAGCAGCAGCGTCAGCGCGAACAGGCCGGCCAACAGTCGCCTGCGCCGGTCAGAAATAGCCGAACACAGTGACATGTACCGAATCCTCGCGGTATCCGAAATCCTGTTCCCGTTTCACCGCGACACGCAGCGACAGCGCGTCCGAGACGATCAGTGACTGTTCCAGACCGAGCTCCCATGCCGCAGAGCCGACGTCCGTGTTCCAGAGCGCGCCGGCCCGGACACGGCTGCGCAAGCGCTCACCTCCCCATATGAGGTCGAGTTGCGGGCCGGCACCGGCCCGCACCCCGTCATCCAGCCGCTCCGATCCCCAGGCCCCGCCCTGCAGCCCTGCATACAGCCACGCCGGCGTTTCTCCCAGCGTCCAGGTTCCACCACCGCCGCCATCCACACCCGCCATCAGTGAGCGGTGCTTGCCCGGGCGTATACGCTGCTCGGCGCCTCCGCGGATCCTCCAGGACCAGGGTTGAAACAGCCTGTCCCGCGGATTCAGGGATTCGATGTCCACCAGCATCAGGCGTTCCAGGAGGAGTCGCGACCGATCCAGATCGTAGCGGATCTCCAGGTCGCCGTAGGCGATGTGCGCACCGGGAATATAGCCGGCAGGGGGGTCGAGGAGATCATGGTACGCCGGCCGCCAGTGGACACTGGCCATGTCCGCGCGGTCACGCTGCCCCGCGCCCAGACCGAGGCGCAGGGTTCCATGGCCCTCGTCGGGCCGGGTTTCCGGCTCGGGGAGCGGATCGTCAGCCATCTCCCGGCCCAGCGTGCTTCTTGCCACCAGCAGTTGACGCATGCGCTCCCGTTCATCACCGTCGGTCTGCCCGGCCTGGTAACGGAAGTGCAGGTAGCCGTAGGCGCTCTCCAGCACCCGGGCCCGGGAGGCCGGTGTGGCACCCCGCGCGTCGTTCGGGTCCGCACTCCTCTCGGCCAGTTCCACTACCCAATCAATCTCTTCGTTCGAAAGTCCGGCCAGCTGGTGATCCAGCCGGGTACGCTCAGCGGGGCGGAAGACGACGTCATCCAGCATGCCCGCCTCGGCCAGCACCGCGCGCAGCGTATCCGTGGGGATGGCATACCAGTCGAACCGGTCGCTCAGTTCCAGTCCGGGCCTGGCCACATCCAGCAGGGCCAGCAGACGGTAGGAACAGTTCTGGTAGAGAAAATAGTAGGGAAACCCGATCTCGCGCAGTTCCCAAGTATGTCGCAGCATCCGCTGGACCTCCTCCGGGTCCAGGGCGAGCTGGTATTCCCACAGGTCGCGACTCTCCAGGCTGCTGTATTCCCTGACTTTCTCATAATAGGGAAGAATGGAGAAGCGGCCGGGATACCCTCCGGTCAGCCCCCGGACGGCAAACACCAGACCGCTGCTCTCCTCGGTGGCGGCGGCGTGATTGATGGCATAGGACAGGAGCCGGGTGTCTTCGTCGCGGCGTTCCGGATCCACCCGCAACAGCGTATGGCCGAACATGGACGCGGGGTTCCCCAGGTAGGCGGCGGCGAAAATCAGCGTTGCCCGGTGCGGGTCGATGGCGTCGTACCATTCCTGAAAGCGCGTGCACTCAACATCCGGGAGTTGGTCCAGGTCGATGTCCAGTCGTTCCGTCAACCAGTGCCGGCGGGCAATGAAACGGCATTGGGGATGCTGCTCGTCCCCGGAAAGCTCGGCGGGGTCGGTGAAGAACGCGGCCAGCGTCGCGGTCAGTTCCGCCTCGGGGTCGTGCCAGCCGTTCTCTGCGTTGAAAAACCCCCGATCCCGCGTGGCGCTGCGACGGCCTGGCAGGAAGCGTCGCTGCCTGTAGTGCAGCAGATCCTGCCATTCACGGTGATCAGAGAGCCCTTCCTCAACGGCCCGCTGCTGTAACTCCGCAAGGTAGGGGGGTGGTGAGATGCCCTGGGCCGATGTCCAGACACACAGCAATCCCGCTGCCAGACAGACTCGTTGCATTGGGACACCGCGACCGACGACCGCCCGGGTGACGGGCGGTCGTTGCGACAGAAAACCGCTTTACACGGCGTATTGCGAGAGGTGGGCGTCTCCACGCATGGCGTCCCTGATGGCGCCAATGACCTCCTCGGCCGTCACATCGCTGGTGGAGAATATCGAGGCGTAGTTGGATTGCAGCGTGGTGAAGAAATGATCACGATCCTGTGCCTC
This sequence comes from Ectothiorhodospiraceae bacterium, assembly GCA_007134055.1. Classification (GTDB taxonomy): domain Bacteria; phylum Pseudomonadota; class Gammaproteobacteria; order Nitrococcales; family Aquisalimonadaceae; genus Natronocella. The sequence continues at coordinate 24,610 of SLLM01000231.1, forward strand.
TACGCCCATCAGATCGGCAAGCACGTGCAGGGATTCACCGGAACCAACGGACATGTCACGAGCGATCTGGTCCATGTTGGAGCCGGTGTACATGCTCAGTTGCGCGCTGGATTGAATCACCCCGTCCTGCTCACAGCCCAGGGTGCCCGAGCTGATCCCGAAGGTCTGGTTACCGGATGTCCCGTTCGTGGTCACGGCAAGCACCTGCGGAGCAATTCCCTGCTGCCCGTCCCAGACCATGGAGCCCAGACCGCAGCCAGTGCTGTCGGCATGGGCCGAAGTGGCGTAGATGGAACCCAGAACCACTGCGGCAAGCAATTTCTTCTTCATTTCCAGCTCCTTATCCTGAACGGATGATTGAATGAGCCAATGGCCCGGATCCGCAGTCTGCGCGGTCGAAGCAGAGAATACCAGCGATGCCGTTGGGTATCGTGCAGTGCATGATATACCGCCATGCGCTGGCGCGATACCGTGCCCGGCCGGCCAGCGGCGGGATGACATGGGTCATCCCGTGCATCGAGAGGATTGTCCGGCTGCGTCGTGATCCGCGATCGTGGTCCGAACTGCTAACGAACTCAGCCGTGATGATTCTGCCGGCCCTTCCGGAAGTTTCGCGGCCAGTCCCCGGGGCGCAGGCGTTTTCAAGGGATCCGCAATCGTAAACGCGCCCTGCGGGATACGTGCCCCGGGCATAATGGAGACGTGTATCCCCAGAAGCGCAGGCAATGACGGAGTAATGCGGAGGATCAGGTAGTAGGCATGGACTACGTCGTCAGGAGTTTCCGGGACGTAAGGATCAGGATCGGGGTAGCGGGCTCGGGGCCCGACGTGGTGCTGGTGCACGGCTCCTGGGATGATCACCGCGCCTGGAGGGAGGTTGCCGCGGCGCTGTCGGATTCGTACCGGGTGATCGTCTACGATCGGCGTGGACACGGGGAGAGCACGGTTCCGGACGGCCAGGGGAGGATCAGCGAGGACATCGATGACCTCGCCGCGGTGATCGCGGCGGTGGCCGAAGGGCCGGCCCATCTGGTGGGTCATTCCTACGGCGCATGCATAGCGCTGCGGCTCGCGGCCGAGCAGCCGGAGCTGCTGGACAGCGTCGCCCTGCACGAACCGCCGCTGTTCGGAGTGCTCGCCCAGGATCCCGGGTACCGACACCTGTTCGAGGCGTCCAGGGATGGCATGATCCGGGCTGCGGCACGCATCGAACAGGGGGATCCGTGGGAGGGGGCCCGGACGTTTGCCGAGGAGGTGGCGCTCCACGAACAGACCTGGGAGGAGGTGCTGGATGGCGACATGCGCCGGACCTGGGTGGCTAACGCCCATACCTGGCTGGACCAGTCACGGGATCCGGAACGCCTCAACCTGACGCCGGACCTGCTTGCCGATACCCGACTGCGGGTCTTGGTCACCAGTGGCGGGCGCAGCCCGCCAGCCTTTCGGCCGGGTGTCGAACAGCTGGTGGCACGCACGCCTGACGCCAGGCACCGTGTCCTGGAGAAGGCCGGGCACTTTCCGCAATTGACCCATGCCACGGACTATGCCGGGATCGTGGCCGATTTTCTTGCCGGCAACGACAACTCCACCTGACTGGTCGCAGTCGGCATCGCTGGAAGACCGTAGTCCATCGTCATGCGCATTGTCCTGAGTCGCAAGGGGTTTGATACGGCTGCCGGGGGGTGTCCGAGCCCGATCTTCCCGGACGGGAGCATGTTATCGCTGCCAATCCCGGATGCCGGTTCGCCGATCCGGTATCGTGACCTCAAGGGCTCGTTGCGACCGGCCGGGCAACTGGTCTCGCGGTTGAGCCGTGGCAGGGTGGGCAGCGCTGACGGCGCCCACCTGGATCCGGACCTTGCTCCGGAGGCGTTCGATCGCCGTCCGGGATGGCGGGCGTTGCTCGGGCAGACCGGAAGTGCCCAGGGCCACCTGCGCAGGCAGGGCGTGGGGACCGGTGATCTGTTCCTGTTCTTCGGCCTGTTCCGGCCCGTGCGGCGCGTGGGACCGGGTTGGGTGTTTGTCCACGGTGAGCCGCCCCGGCACGTGTTCTGGGGCTGGCTGCAGGTGGGCGCGGTCCATCGCGTGGATGATCTGGATGGACAAAGCCTTCCCTGGGCGCGGTATCACCCGCATTTCTTCCGGGGGGAAGACCCGGCCAACACGCTCTACCTGTCCGCCGACACCGTAACCGGCCTGCCGTTGGTGCGACCTGCCCCGGGCGCAGGGGTGTTCCGCCACTACGCGGAGCACCTGCGCCTGACCGCGTCTGACGCCGGAAGCGCGAGCGTGTGGACGTTGCCGCAGTGGTTTCATCCCAGGGCAGGGGTTTCGCCGCTTACCTATCACCGGGATCCGCGCCGCTGGTGCCGGACGCGGAATGGCGTGCTGTTGCGGGCAGCGGCCCGGGGACAGGAGTTCGTGCTCGATGCCGGCGTGTTCCCCGAGGCGCTGGGGTGGGCCGCTCAGGTGCTCTGCGGCAGTTCGGGCGCCCGGTGCGGGTAGGCGGCGTACCGGGGTCGTTCAGTCGGCCGGCTCATGCGATTCCAGGAATCGCGCGTAGATCCGCGCCGTGCGTTCGGGCTCCTCGAGCATGGGCGAATGCCCGGCGTCCTCCAGTACTGTCGTCTCCAGAGGCCGCTCCTCCAGTTCCTCCCGGAACACGTCAAGTGCCGAGATGTCCACCGCCCGATCGTGCGCACCCCAGATCACCAGGACCGGCATCGCCAGCCGGTCAAGCTCCCCCTTCAGTTCGTGGCGGGTTTTCCAGAACGCCTCCCAGATCAGCCGGCGCACAGGCGCTCGTTCCGCGGCGCGACGGGTAAGGACCTGGGCCGTTGGCCAAGGCAATACCGGCGGGTCGTGGAAGACCAGTTCCAGCATGTTGTCGAAATCCGCTCGAGACTCCACGATCAGCGGATTCTCGCCCTGGGCCAGCGCCTGTTCCACATCTCCGGGCTCGGGTGCGGGAAACGCCGCTGGAGCAATCAGGGCCAGGCTGAGGACCCGTTCCGGATGCGCCAGGGCGAGGCGGATACCCAGGTTTCCGCCCATGGATGTGCCAAGCACGTGAAAGCCGTCCTCCAGCCGCCAGGACCGGGTTGCCTGCTCCACGGCCTCGGTCAGCGCCTCGGGAGAGTAATCGGCATCCGGCGGTGCGGGGTTGTCGCCGTGGCCGGGCAGGTCCAGCGCGAACAGCTCCCAGTCATCGGGGAGATACCGCATCATCGCGAGCCAGCTATCGGACTCCGATGCGAACCCGTGGATGAGCACCACGGTCGGCCCCCCCTGGCCGGGACGATGCAGATACGCGAGTGTTCCGTGGCTCTCGGTTTCCACCCAGGCGTGTTCGACATCCGCCGCGAGGCGGGCCGCGTGTATCCCCGATTCGTAGAGGCGCTCCTGCAGCGGTACGCCGCCGAACATCACGGCCGCGACCCCGGCGAGGGCCACGAACACCATCCCGATCAGCCAACGTTGCCTTCTCCTGGTCATATCTGGATGCGTCGCCAACCGGAGCGAATGCCATTATCGACCAGGAGACGGGCGCCTTACTACCAGCCTTTCAGGAAGTCCTGTCAGGTTCAGGGAAGCGCTGATCCATTCCCATCGTGCCCTGCGGAGCCATTCGAGCAGGCTGACAAGACGCGCGAACGCTAGGGTGGTGACTTCCACGGCATGGGAGCCCGATGCCGGCGGCGCGCCGCA
>SLLM01000272.1 GCA_007134055.1 Ectothiorhodospiraceae bacterium
CCTTCATCACGGATCTCCCCCCGGGCGCCGGTCGCGGCACCAGCGAACGGAGGGATCGCCGTGGGGTGGTTGTGGGTCTCCACCTTCATCACCAGGTCCGCCGGCTCCCGGCGCTCGCCATACACCCGCGTCCCGGGCTCCAGCAGGAAACGCCGGGCCTCCGCCCCCCGGGCGACGGCGGCGTTGTCTGAGTACGCGGAGAGAATACCCTGCGGCCGGTGCCGGTAGGTGTTGCGGATCATGTCGAACAGCGAATGGTGTTGCCGCTCGCCGTCGATCACCCAGTCGGCGCGAAAAATCTTGTGCCGGCAATGCTCCGAATTCGCCTGGGCGAACATCATCAGTTCCACGTCGGTGGGATTGCGGCCGAGGGCCAGATAGCGTTGCGCGAGGTAGTCGATCTCGTCCTCGGCGAGGGCGAAGCCCTGTTCCTCATTGGCCCGCACCAGGGCCTCTCGCCCTCCGGCAAGCAGATCGACCGTTTGCAACGGTGCCGGCGACTGGCGCTGGAACAGGATCTCCGCCGCAACCGCATCCACATGCACGGTTTCCGTCATGCGGTCATGCAGGCGCCCGGCAAGAAGCCTCCGCGCACCATCGTCCGCCTGCGCCGCGTGGCCGATGCGGTACTCGACACCCCGTTCGATCCGCTCCACGGCACCCAGGCCGCAGTTGCGGGCGATATCCGTCGCCTTGGTGGACCACGGCGAGAGCGTGCCGATCCGGGGCGTCACCACCAGCGTCAGGGCCTGGTGCTGCTCCGGCGGCAAGCTGCGGTCGCCATGGCGGAGCAGTTGCTCCAGCAGGCCCTGCGAGGTCGGATCCAGAGACGAACGCAGCCGCACGAAATACAGGTAGCGGGCGGACAGCCCTGATACCACTGGCACGACCCGGCGCAATTCCCGGAGCAGTTTCTTCTGGCGGAAGCCGGAAAGGGCACTACATCCACATACCAACATTGCTGACCATTCCGAATTGCGGCGCCTGCACCGGCTCGGGCGGCAGGTTACGGAAACACCGATCCATCGCGGCGGTGCGCACGGTCGATGGCTTGTCTACGGGATACGGCGAACAGACCGTGCGGGAGACATCAGCAGATCCTGTTGATCGCCCGTGGGTGCGGAGCCGGTCCCGTCCCTGCACACGCACTAACACCCGGGCGTGCCCACAACCAGGACAAGCGGCGAAATGCTGGTGGCGGGCCGCGGAAACGCTGCGAACCCATGGTTCACGACCTAGCCAAGCTGCTCCCGTATCAGGACCAGCAGCCGCTCCGCCAGGGATGCGTCCACTGCCTCCCCTTCCTCGTCGGTGATCCAGACCACCGTGCTGCCGGCGTCGGACCCGACCCGGATGGCATAATTGCCCGGTTCCAGCTCCGGGGTACGCTCGCGCCAGAATGCCATACGCGCAAAAAAGCCCCGATCGCGACGCTCGGACTCGGCGCCCGGATCGTAACGAATGATGTAGCGACGTTCCGAACGGTCCCGATCCTCGACCGTGAAGCCGGCACGGTCCACGGCCAGGCCAACACGGTTCCATCCCTGCAGGAACGACTCGGCAATCACCAGATTCAGTTCACCATCGTCGTCCTGCTCTATGCGGCTGAACGCATCGGCTTCCTCCGCGGCCGCAATCTCCCGGGCGGCCATGACCTCGTTCACCCCCATGTGCACCATGAAGGTCCGCAGCGCCTCGGCTTCCCGTCCGCGGTCCCCCTCCTGCGGGGCCCAGTCGCCGTTGTCCGCGATGGCGCGCCGATGGGCCACGTACACCAGCGTCCGCTCGGTCCGGTCTCCGGGCTCCAGTCGAAAGGTATACTGCTCCATGACCGGGGCATCGTCGATGTCCGGAAGCGCCATGAACACGCCCCCGCTAAGGCCCAGGGGACGCGGCATCCAGTCCGTCTCCAGTACCCCCAGGCTTTCCACCTGACGCACCACCGGAACCTGCAGTTCCTCGGTGAAGTCCTGCAGCCACTGCCAGACCTCTTCCGGGCGGGCATCCACCTGCAGCCACCGGGTCCGGCCGCTACGCAGTACCTGCATGCCCGGCGGCTGCGGCAACACGTCGGCGGCATCGCGACGTTCCTCGTCGCGGACGAAATCGGAGAAGGTTGCGGCCCGCTGCCGGCCCAGGGTGGGTGGATCACCCACCCTCTCCGCGGAGAGATCCGGCGGAATGATCAGGGGATCGGTGGTGGCAATCTCGCTTTCCCTGCCGGTGCCCGAGCAGCCGATCAGGAAGGCGGCAAGCACGGCGATGCAGGCCAACGGTAAACGGCGACGCTCTCGGCTCAACGATTCACTCCAGAACTTCCGCAAGCAGCATGGCCTGCCGCACCGTCTCGTGGTGCTGCTCGGAAAGCCGGGTCAGCGGCAGCCGTATGGCAGGCCCGATCAGGCCGAGCTGGTGCACGGCCCACTTGACCGGGATCGGGTTGGATTCCACGAACAGCGCCTTGTGAAGGGCGGCGAGGCGGGCATCGATCGCTTCCGCCGTCTCCCGGTCATTGGCTACAGCGGCGGCACACATATCATGCATCTGTCTCGGCGCGACATTGGCGGTTACCGAGATGACTCCCTTGCCGCCCGCGAGCAGTATCTCCCGCGACACGGCATCCTCGCCGCTGTACACGTCCAGACGATCGCCGCAGCGCTCGAGAATCTCGCGGGCACGCTGAACGCTGACCGTCTCCTTGATGGCAACGATGTTGGCGACATCCGCGAGCCGTTCCACTGTCTCCGGCAACAGGTCACACGCCGTGCGGCTCGGGACATTGTAGAGGATCTGTGGCATCGGGACCGTATCCGCAACGGTCCGGAAGTGCTGGTAGAGCCCCTCCTGGGTAGGCTTGTTGTAGTACGGCACCACCAGCAGGGCGGCGTCACACCCGCCTTCCATGGCGCCACGGGTCAGCTTGATCGCCTCCCAGGTGGAGTTGGCGCCGGTGCCTCCGATCACGGGAATGCGGCCGCGGGCGAATTCCACCACCTTGCGCATCACGTGAATGTGCTCGTCGTAGTCCAGCGTGGCGGATTCGCCCGTGGTGCCGACGGCAACAATGGCGTCGGTACCGTTTTCGATGTGGTACTCCACGAGACCCGCCAGCGAGCGCTCGTCGATGGCGCCATCCTCGAACATCGGCGTCACCATCGCGACCATGCTTCCACGGAACATGTCGTTACCCAACCCAAGGCGTGAAACAGACCCGCATAGTATCGATGCCCCGGCGGAGTGACAAGCAGGGACGGAACGCCATGCTACACTCTGCGCGGTTCCAGATTCAGCTTGCCGGTGTCCGCCGACAGCAGGGGGCTGTCAGCAGGTCCGGTATCAGGAAGACACATCCTGGAGAAGCGAGTTCCGGAGGGGCACGCACAGCGATGGAAAACCTGCTCGTGATCACGGCTCTCGGTGAAGACCGGCCCGGCATCATTGATGCCCTGGCCCGGGCGGTGGCCGACAGCGGCTGCAGCATCGCCGACAGCCGCATGACCGTACTGGGCGGCGAGTTCGCCATCATCGAGCTGGTTTCCGGGCGCTGGAACGCGCTGGCCAAGCTGGAGAGTCAGTTGCCCGCCGTGGCCCGTGATCTGCAGCTGCATCTGCACATGAAGCGCACAACGGCCACCCGTCAGCCGGGGAACCTGCTGCCCTACCTGGTGGATGTGGTGGCGATGGATCAGCCGGGGATCATCCACAAGCTGGCCCACTTCTTCTCCCAACGCGGCATCAACATCCGCGACCTGGCAACCAACCGGTACAACGCCGCCCACACCGGCACCCCCATGTATTCGGTGCACATGACTCTGGATATCCCGGCGGCCACACACGTCGCCACGACCCGGGAAGAGTTCCTGGATTTCTGTGATCAACTGAACCTGGATGCCGTTTTCGAACCCGTAAAAGGCTAGGTGCCGGGACCCGGAGGTCCCGGTAACCACAGCACCCGACTCGCGGATAACACACACAGGAGCCCCCCAATGAGCAAGATCGAAATCGGTCAACCGTCCCCCGATTTCTCCCTGCCGGCAACGGACGACCAGACGCTGTCCCTGGCGGACTTCGGCGGCAGGAATGTGGTGCTGTTCTTCTATCCGAAGGCCAGCACCCCGGGATGTACGCAGGAAGGCCAGGACTTCCGCGACCTCCTCGGCGAGTTCGAGGCGGCGAACACCGCAGTGATTGGAATCTCCCGGGACAGCGTCAGGGCACAACAGAACTTCAAGGACAAGTACGACTTCAACTTTCCGCTGCTCGCGGATACCGAGGAGACCGTCTGCTCCCTGTTCGGCGTGATCAAGGAAAAGAACATGTACGGTCGCAAGGTAATGGGAGTGGAACGCAGCACCTTTCTGATCGATGCCGGGGGGACCCTGCGCCGCGAGTGGCGGGGGGTCAAGGTCAAGGGCCATGCCGAGGAAGTCCTGGAGGCGGTGCGGCAACTCTAGCGGCGCCCACGGCGGCGGCTGACCGGCGTCGCCCCGCCGGTCAGCCGGGGGTGTCCTGCGCCAGGCGCTCGTCGGTCCGCGGCCACGCCTTGAGTATGGCCTGGATTACGGTCGCCAGCGGTATGGCGAAGAAGACGCCCCAGAATCCCCAGAGTCCCCCGAATACCAGGATGGCGATGATGATGGCAACCGGGTGCAGGTTCACCACTTCGGAGAACAGCAACGGTACCAGCACGTTGCCGTCCAGCGCCTGGATGATCGCATACGCCACCATCACCCAGATAAAGTCGGTGCCGAACCCGAACTGGAAGTAGGCAATGAGCCCCACCGGCACCGTGACCACCGCCGCGCCGACGTAGGGAATGATGACGGACAGCCCCACCACCAGCGACAACAGCATGGCGAAGGAAAGCCCCAGCAGACTGAAGGTGAGATAGGTCACGATCCAGACGATGAGGATCTCCAGGAACTTGCCGCGGATGTAGTTGCCAATCTGCCGGTCCACATCGCGCCAGATGGTGATCAGCAGTTCCCGGTCCCGGGGCAGGAACTGGCTGAGCCAGTGGATCAGCGGTCGCTTGTCCTTGAGAAAGAAGAACACCAGGAACGGCAGCAGGACCAGGTACACGAGCATGGTAATGAGCAGGATCACCGACTGGAAGGACAGCGACGTCAGCAGGCGCTGACTGAAATCCAGCGCCTCCCGGCGAATGGCGAAAATGAGATCGTTGATCTGTTCTTCGGAGAACAGCTGCGGATACTGCTGGGGCAGCTGCAGAAGCAGTGCCTGACTGGCGTTCAGGATCTTGGGCAATTCGTCCGCCAGCTGTGCGACCTGGCGCACCAGGATCGGGATCAGGGCGAAGAACACCAGGAGCAGGCCAACGAAGAAAATCAGGAACACCAGGACCACCGCGGGCATGCGCGGGACGTGCAGGCGTTCCAGGAAGCGGACAACGCCCTCCAGCAGGTAGGCCAGTACCAGCGCCGCGATAACCGGGGCAAGCATGCCGCCGAAGAACAGGAACAGCGCCATGCCGACGACCAGCACCGCCGCAAGCCCGATCACCTGGGGGTTGTCGAAATGCCGGCGGAACCACTGCCGAATCAGCTGCATCTGCCGCGCTCCCCGCTGGACGTATGGCTCATCACTACTTGACGGCCAGGGCCAGCTCCCCTGGCGTCAACGACGGCGCACTGCATTCGCCCGAATCATACAACGGCAGCAGCGATGGCACGAACCTGGAACAGCTGCCGCGGGAACACTCCGTCATGGGCGGGGCAAGGAACAAGTACCGCGGGTCCCGGTCCAATGCATGATTTCCACGTTCCCCGACGGATCGGGTGTTGCGCCGACAGGCACCCGGCGGGACACTGGATCGCGGCACACATTCCGGAGATACCATTGACGCGCATCGTGGTGCTGCTGCTGGGGCTGCTTCTGGGTTGCGGTCTGGCGGCGGAAACCAACCGCTCCGACATCCGGTTGCCGGACATGGGCGACGCGGCGAGCCGGAGCCTGAGCCTCTCCCAGGAGAACCGGCTCGGGCGGGAACTGATCCGCGAGGTGCGCATGCGCCTGCCCCTGGAGCGCGACCCGGAGGTCCGCTCCTACATCCAGGAGCTGGGCCATCGGTTGCTGGCCCACGCTGACGGTCCGGAGTTCCACTACCAGTTCTTCGTCGTGGACAGCCCCGCCATCAACGCCTTCGCCATGCCCGGCGGCAATGTGGGGATCAACTCCGGGCTGATCCTGCGTACCCGCTCGGAGAGCGAACTGGGCGGCGTGATGGCCCACGAACTGGCCCACGTCACCCAGCGCCATATTGCCCGCCGACTGGATGCGCAGCGAGGTGCGGGTTTCCGCACGCTGGGGGTGCTCATGGCGGCTATCCTCCTCGGCATGCAGGACCCGGAAGTCGGCAGTGCCGCAGCCATGACCGGGCTGGCCGGATCGATCCAGGAGGAACTCAACTTCTCCCGGGAACACGAACGCGAAGCGGACAACATCGGCCTGCAGATACTGGCGCGTGCGGAACTCGATCCCGAGGGCATGCCCCGCTTCTTCGAGCGCCTGCAGCAGGCCACCCAGTACCAGTCGCGACCGCCCGAGTACCTGAGCACACATCCGGTCACGGAGAACCGCATTTCCGATACCCGCGCGCGTGCCCGGCAGCTGGGTACCCGGGAGGTACGCGAAAGCGCGACCTACGCCATGATCCGTACCAAGCTGCTGGTCACCCGGGCCCAGACCCCGGACGCGGCGATCCGCCACTTCCGGGCCCAGCTGGACAACGGCGACGATCCCCATACCGCGCGCTTCGGTCTCGCCCTCGCCCTGACGGAGGCCGGGGATGCACACGAGGCGGTCGAGCTGGTCGAGCACCTGATTCACGAACACGGCGAATACGTGCCGTACTACCTGGCACTGGCACGGGCCCAATGGGCAGCGGGTGATGAAGAGCAGGCGCTGGACACGTTCGCCCTGATCCTGGAGCTGTTCCCGGACAACTACCCGACCGTCTACTACTACGCCGAGGCATTGCACGAAGCCGGTCGCGTACACGACGCCCGTAGCATCCTCCGGCGGCAGCTCCAGCGCGGCGGACCGGACCCGGCGCTGTACCAGCGGCTCGCACAGGTCTCCAGCGAGGCAGGCCTGCCGCACGAGAGCAGACTGGCGATGGCGGAGTACTACCAGATGCATGGCCAGTTGCGCCTGGCCATCGAACAGCTCAACCAGGTAATCGATGCCCGGGATGCGGAACTCTATGACAAGTCCCGGGCACTGTCCCGACGCCACGAGCTGGTCAACGACTACGAGAACCGACACCGCTGAGCGCCTATGCACCGGCGCTCCCGGACCCGTCGCGCCGCCACCGGCACTGGTCCGGCATACAAATGCGCAAGCACGGACCTGTCGACCATGACAGAATACCGCCTTTTGACACGACGCGGGGCCGCTCGTGTCATTCACAGCCGTTGGAAGGCCATGAGCGAACAGCAATCGGGCGAGCAATGGCGGCAGTGGCTGGAACACCTGGGCGAGGGTAGCCGGTCGATGCTCAAGGCCCTGGATCCGGCCCAGGCGGACAGCGAGCGGAAACATGCCTGGCTCGCTGCCCGCAGGGACTGGCTTGCCGCCATGCAGCATGGCATGCATGCCCTGGCAGCAGACCTGCGCGGCACCGACGACTGGCGGGAAGCGATGCGGCGCCGGGTGGCGGCATTGGCGGAAGAGATCGGTGAGGGGCGGTCCGGCACCGGGGAACAGCTACCGCCGGACCTGGAATGGCTGCGCTTGTGGCTGGCCGCGGCCGAACCCGGGTCACGCCCCAGCCTGTCCGATGCGATGCTCGCCGGGCTGCAACCCTGGCCCGCCCTTGGCCTTCCCGGCCGGCACCTCGAACACGCCAGAGCGCTGCAGCAGGCCCTGAACCGCGCCATGGACGCACTCGCGGCATACCACGCGATCCTTGGCACCATGCTGACCCGAACGCTGGAAGACTGGCAAGAGCAGCTGTGCCAGCGCACCAGTGACCGGATTCCCGACGCGGAAGTGTTGCTGGAAGCCTGGCTGCAGGCGCTGACTGGCAACTACGAACGCATGCTTCTGTCCACGGATCACAGGGATCGCCTGGCGGCGGTGAACGTTGCGTTGCAGCAGGCCCGGGAACAGACCCTGCCATTGCTGGAACCGTTGTTCCGCGCATTCGGCCTGGCAACCCGGGATGATCTTGCCGGCACCCAACAGCGGATGCGCGAATGGCGACGGGAGCAGGAGCAGGAGATCGCGGACCTGCGGCGAGCCATCTCCGAACTGCAGACCGGGAAACCGGACGCGGAAAGCGGGAATCCCGATTGATGACCGACTCCCGACAAACTGCCTGGTCGGCTGCTCTGCGGAGCTGCACGGAGTTGCAACCGGTTCCCCGGGGAACGCTCGCCGGCGACACCCTGGTGGAGAGGCCCCCGTTTTCGCTGATCCGCTACCGGCCACCAGCCTCCCTGCCGCCCCCGCACCGCCGGCCCCTCCTGCTGGTTTATTCGCTGGTCAACCGGCCGGACCTTCTGGACCTCGCTCCCGGCCGCTCCCTGGCGTTTGATCTGCTGGCGGCAGGATTCCCCGTCTACCAGGTGGACTGGGGCTATCCCCTGGATGCCGACCGCGGCCTGGACCTGGAGGATTACGTACCGGATTTCCTGGGGCGTGCCGTGGACGCGACACTGGTCGATGCGGGCGTCGACACCCTGGTCCTTGCAGGCGTGTGCCAGGGAGGCACCCTGGCCCTCTGCCACGCCGCGGTGCGGCCACGGGGCATCAGCCACCTGGTCACCCTGGCGACACCGGTGGATTTTCACGTCGAACCCAATCCGCTCTCCCAGCTTGCACTGACCCTGCCCCCGCCCGGGCGACGGCGGGACAACGTTCCCGGCGATCTGCTCAGCGCCGCGTTCGCGGCACTCAAGCCGGCGGACCTGATGGTTCGGCGCTATCGGGCATTGCCGGACCTTGCCGACGATCCTGCGCGGCTGGAGGAGTTCCTGCGGATGGAAGCATGGATGTACGACTGCCCGGATCAGCCGGCGCGGATGTTCCACCGGTTTGTCGCCGACTTCTACCAGGACAACAGGCTGGCAGACGGCACCCTGGTACTGGACGGCAGGGCGGTGAGCCTGCACTCCCTGAAGATGCCGGTACTGAACATCCTGGCCCGGGACGACCATCTTGTTCCCGCACCAGCGGCGAAGGCTCTCGGCCGGTTCATTCCGCGACGCAGGTACCGGGAATGCGTCCTACCCGGCGGCCATCTCGGGGTTTTTCTCTCCAGCCGGAACCGCCGGACCTACCTCGATCGCCTGGTAGAGCTGCTGGAAACCGACCTGTGACCGGCAGGACCAGGTGTTGCGACGCAGCATCGAAAATGCTTGCGGTGACATGACGGATCCGTAGAATCCAGCGATAGATGGCCCGAGGTGCCGGAAGCGGGCAAAA
>SLLM01000412.1 GCA_007134055.1 Ectothiorhodospiraceae bacterium
CCGGAGTGGGACACTGGTCCGCGCTGACAAGGCCCGGTTTCCGGCGCGGGACCCTGGACGTTGCGCCTGCCCGGATGAAGTCGTACCGGGATTACGGTATCTTCACTTCGGGCCAGTCAGACGGCGGGCATGGCCAGCCGGGAAGGCGTGGGATCGCCGGTCCGAAATTGGTCGGAGATGTCCACCGGGGCCGGCAGCCCGTGCTTCATGAGGGCTGCGCGGCAGGGTTGGTGAGGTTCGTCCGGGGGCCGGGGATATCCGCCGGGAGGCTGCTTCCCCGGGGCATGGATGACGGTGTCGTCCGGGATCTGCTTCGGTGTGTAGGGCGATGATCATGTCCACTTCCATCTGATCGGAATCGGGCATTGGATGCGAAAGGCGCTGCGCGGCATCCGGGCATTGTCCCGGAACGACGTCAGGGCGCCGAAGGAGAACACGTGAGTGCAGTGAGAGTCGGTCTTCTGGGGCTGGGGACCGTAGGCGCGGGAACCATCACCCTGCTGGAGCGCAACAATGACGAGATCACCCGGCGAGCGGGGCGGAGCATCGAGGTTGTGGCGGCGGCGGCCAGGCACCTGGACCGCCCCAGGGCCTGTTCAACCGAGGGAATCCGGCTGACGCAGGATCCGTTTTCCATCGTGGATGATCCGGAGACGGAAATCATCCTGGAACTGATCGGCGGCTACGAGCCGGCCCGCGAGCTGGTGCTGCGTGCCATTGACAACGGCAAGCACGTGGTGACAGCCAACAAGGCGTTGATCGCCAAGTACGGCAACGAGATCTTCGAGCGCGCCCGTGATCGGGGTGTGACGGTGGCGTTCGAGGCGGCGGTGGCCGGCGGAATCCCGATCATCAAGTCGATTCGGGAGGGTCTGACGGGCAACCGGATCCAATGGCTTGCCGGAATCATCAACGGGACTGCCAACTATATTCTCTCGGAAATGTACTACAACAACCGGGAGTTCGCGGAGGTGCTCGCGGAAGCGCAACGTCTTGGCTATGCCGAGGCGGACCCGACGTTCGACGTGGAAGGGGTGGATGCCGCACACAAGCTCACCATCCTGGCTTCCATTGCCTTTGGCATTCCGCTGCAGTTCGACAAGGTACACGTGGAGGGGATCAGCCACGTGAGTCGCGAGGATGTGGCGTATGCCGAGGAGCTGGGGTACCGGATCAAGCACCTGGGGATCTGCAAGTGGACCGACGCGGGCGTGGAGCTACGGGTCCATCCAACCCTACTGCCGGAGCGTCAGCTGCTCGCCAACGTCGATGGGGTGATGAATGCCATCATGGTGATGGGCGTTGCGGTGGGGCCGACGCTCTACTACGGCGCCGGCGCCGGCGCCGCGCCGACAGCCTCGGCCGTGGTGGCTGACCTCGTGGACGTTGTGCGGGAGTTCAACGTCGAACCGGAGTCCCGTGTGCCGTATCTGGCGTTCCAGTCCACTGCGCTGTCCGATCAGCCAGTGCTGTCCATGGATGCGGTGGTGACCGCCTACTACCTCTACATGGAAGTCCTGGACGAACCGGGCGTGCTGGCAGACGTCACCCGGATCCTCGGCAGCAACGGCATCAGTATCGAGGCGATCCTGCAGAAGGAGCCGGCTCCGGGTGCCGACGACGTGCCGGTGATCCTGCTCACCCATCGTGTCAGGGAGCAACAGATGAATATCGCCCAGGAGCAGATGGAGGCCCTGCCGGCCGTGCAGGGGCGGATCACGCGGATCCGGCTGGAGCAGTTGCAATAGCCAGCCGGGCATACAATCAGGTCATGCCGCGGCGCTCCTTCCCCGGAGCCGGGCATTGCATGCAGTCAGACACGGGAATCCGACATGCCATTTCGCCCCCGCTACACCGGTTTGATCGACAAGTACAGGGACCGGCTGCCGGTTCCGGATGATGCCCGGGTGATCAGCCTGGGGGAAGGGAATACCCCTCTGATACGGTTAAACAACATTCCGAGAAAGATTGGAAAGAATGTTGATCTTTATGTGAAATTCGAAGGCCTCAATCCCACTGGATCGTTCAAGGACCGGGGCATGACAATGGCCGTTACCGAGGCGGTCGAACAGGGCAGCCAGGCCATCATCTGCGCCTCTACGGGTAACACCTCGGCGTCTGCGGCCGCATATGCGGCGCGGGCCGGTATCCAGTCGTTCGTGCTGATTCCCGACGGCAAGATCGCCATGGGAAAACTGGCTCAGGCGATCATGCATGGCGCAAGGGTGCTGCAGATCGAGGGCAATTTCGACGATGGAATGCGCCTAGTGAAGGAACTGGCGGCGCACGCGCCGGTGACCATCGTCAACTCCATCAACCCCTATCGCCTGCAGGGGCAGAAGACCGCTGCGTTCGAGATCGTGGAGGAACTCGAGCGCGCACCGGATTTCCACTGCCTGCCGGTGGGCAACGCCGGCAACATCACCGCCCACTGGATCGGCTACTGCGAGTGTTCCGGTCGCGGCGAGGGTGCGCTCACCCAGGCCTGCTCGTTCTGTAAGGGAAGTTGTCGTTACGCCAGTGCGATCGTCGGCGATCGGCCGGTCATGGTCGGGTATCAGGCGGCGGGAGCCAATCCCTTCCTGCGCGGAGAAATGGTGGATGAACCGGACACGGTGGCGACCGCAATCCGCATCGGCCATCCACAGAGTTGGGATCAGGCCTGGGCGGCCAGTCGCGAATCCGGCGGCTGGTTCGACCAGTTCGAGGACAGCGAAATACTGACTGCGCAGCGTCTCCTCGCAGATCACGACGGCGTGTTCTGTGAACCGGCTTCCGCGATATCCGTGGCGGGAGCCCTGCGGGATATTCGCAGCGGTCGGATCCCGGAGGGAAGTACCGTGGTGTGCACGCTCACCGGCCACGGGCTGAAGGATCCCGATGTGGCAATACGCCAGGCAGGTGACGCCATCGTCAAGGTCGCGGCGGAACTGGATGCGGTCAAGCGGGCAATCCTCGATCGGCTCTGACGCCCGGGCGGCCGGGGGCGTGACGAAACCCCCGCCGGGGCTGTACCTGCATGTGCCCGGCCTGTTGGGGCCCATGCCTCGGGGTGCACCGGATCTGCTTTCACCTGATACGGCAGCAAACCTGACGGCCCTGCTGTCCCGTGCCGGAAGGCAGCCCGGAGGTCGCGTTTCAGCCTTCCTGCGGTATCTCGATGCGGTGGCCGGGGGGGCGCTGGCCGCGTACGGTGCGCATCTCGAGGGTGCCGCCAGCTACTGGATGCGGGCTGCCCCCATACGGTTGGAAGCCGACCGTGACACACTGGTTCTGCTTGGTCCGGAGGTACTTCGCCTCACCGATGATGAGGCCGGGTTCCTGTGTCGGGAGCTCAACGGGCACTTCGCGGCAGACGGGATCGTGTTCCATGCGCTTGCCGCGGATAACTGGCTGGTGGAGTTGGAGTGCGAGGCGCCTGACCTTCGTCTGCAGAGCCTGGAAGAAGTCAGGGGAAGACGGCTGTTCGAACAGCTGCCCGGGGGCGCGGATGCGAGCCGGTGGATTCGCCACCTCAATGAACTGCAGATGGTGCTCCATGCGAGTGGCGTCAGCGAGTCGCGGGAACAGGCCGGACTGCCCCGGGTGAATGGTGTCTGGCTCTGGAGCGGCGGCCGCCTGCCGGATGCTTTCCCCCCGGTGTGGGACCGGGTTGCCTCCGACGATGTCGTGCACCGGGGTGTCGCGCGGTTGGCCGGACAGTCCGCGGAATCTCCCTCTGACCCGGTAACCCTGTGCCGCTACGCGGCGGCGGGGGAGGCGGTACTGGTCAGTCTTCCCGGCGCTCCCCGCCCCACGGACGGACCCGGCTTCCAGGAATGGGAGCAGTGGTTGCAGGAACTGGACCGGAGCTGGATGGGCCCGTTCCGGGCGGCCCTCCGTGATGGCATCGTCCCGGCTCTCCACATCTGTGGGCGGCCGGGTCTGGAATGGCATTGCCGGCGGTGGGATCGGTTGCGGGTCTGGCGCCCCGGCCGCACCCTGGCTTCGCTGATCGAGGTGGACCGTTGAAACCCGCCATACGACAACGACCCCTTCCCGCGGGGCCTGCGCTGGACGGCCTGCACCCCGTCCTGGACCGGATCTACCGGTCCCGTGGTCTGCGGGATTCCGTGGAACTGTCACTGAGCCTCGAAGGGCTGCTGCCTTCCAGGGGGCTGCGTGGACTGTCGCGAGCTGCGGAACTGCTGGCCGATGCGCTCACCTCCGGGCGGCGGATTACATTAATTGGGGACTTCGATGCCGACGGGGCCACCAGCGTCGCGCTGGGTGTCCTTGCGCTGCGGGCGATGGGAGCGGATTCCCCGGATTACCTGGTGCCCAACCGGTTTCACTATGGCTATGGCCTGACGCGGCCCATCGTCGACCTGGCAGCGCGGCAGGGGGCGGAATTGCTGGTGACCGTGGATAACGGCATCAGCAGCCTGGAGGGAGTGGATCTGGCCCGGGAACTGGGATTGCAGGTAATCGTGACGGACCATCACCTGCCGGGGCCGGCGGTGCCGGCAGCAGACGCGATCGTCAATCCGAACATGGCGGGGGACGAGTTTCCGAGCAAGCATCTGGCAGGCGTTGGCGTGATCTTCTACGTGATGGCAGGGCTGCGGCAGGAATTGCGCCGCCGGGGCTGGTTCCGTGATCGGAGCGTGCCGGAACCGGCGCTGGCGGGCCTGCTCGATCTGGTTGCCCTTGGCACCGTTGCCGATGTGGTTCCCATGGACCGGAATAACCGAATCCTTGTGGAACAGGGGCTTCGCAGGATTCGGGCCGGTTGCTGTCGCCCCGCCCTCACGGCATTGCTCGAGGTCGCTGGGCGCGACCCCGCGGAAGCCGTTGCAGCCGATCTCGCATTTGCGGCAGGACCGCGGTTGAACGCCGCCGGGCGGCTGGAAGACATGGGTGTCGGCATCGAGTGCCTGCTTGCCGAGGATCCGCGCCATGCCGCGGAGCACGCGCGGCGACTGGATGCCCTGAACCGTCAGCGGCGCACCATCGAGAGCGACATGCAGGCGCAGGCGGTTGCCGATATAGAGAGCCGGCTCCCGACGGCCGCGGGAGATACCGGCCCGGCGCTGTGCCTGTTTGCTCGAGACTGGCATCAGGGAGTTGTGGGTATTCTCGCTTCCCGCCTCAAGGAGCGGTTTCATCGTCCCGCGGTGGTATTCGCGCCTGCGGGCAACGGCGCGATCAAGGGGTCCGGGCGTTCCGTGCCGGGACTCCACCTGCGGGATGTGCTGGCGCGGGTTGATGCCCTGCATCCGGGGCTGCTGGATCGCTTCGGCGGCCACGCCGCTGCCGCCGGGCTCACCCTGGCGGAGAAGCGATTTGGCGCGTTTCGCGATGCCTTTCTCGCCGTTGTCGAAGAGCTGCTCCCGCCGGAGGCGTTGCAGGCCGAGATTCTCACCGACGGGCCGCTCGACCCGCCGGATCTGTCATTGGACCTTGCGCAGGCGATCAGGCGCGGGGGGCCCTGGGGACAGGCGTTCCCCGAACCGCTTTTCCACGGGACCTTCCGGGTGATATCGCGACGGATCGTTGGCGAGCACCACCTGCGCCTGCGCCTGCGCCACCCTGATCCGGACGGCGGTGAAGTGGATGCGATCGCGTTTGGCGCCCTGGACCGTGGCTGGGACGGACAAGGCGAACACGTGGAGCTGCTCTACCGCCTCGGCGTGAACCAGTGGCAGGGGCGTACGCGTCTGCAACTGGTGGTCGAAAACCTTTTCGCCGCCTCCCCACAGCCGTAACGCAGGGGACGGCCTTGCAGGCCTGCCGGCAGCGGAGGAAGCGAAATGCCGACGCGTGGCCACCAGGTTACCTGCACGTCCCCTCGGTATCCGGCTTCACCGTGATTCCCCGGACTCCATTCCGTCCCTGACCACCGCCGCGGGAAGGCGACCGGCCCGATCCTGATGCAGGGGGAACCGTGCCAGCCCAACGGCCTCCGCACTCCCGAGCCCGGGGTGATGCCAACCAGGACCAATTCTGTGACGAAGCAGGCAAAAACGGCTCGCGGCGCTGATCGGGTCTGCGTTCCCGTTTAGTATGGCCGGAGAGACAAGGGGGCATCGGAACCCGTTTCGGTTTGGAACAACGGGTTCCGGAGCTATCGTCAATACTTGCCAGATCATCGTGCCGAGGCCGCAGTGATTGTCATGCGAGGACAAGGTGACATCCAGATCGACCGGTTTCCCGCGGACCACGGGTACGGACACCTGTGGGCGCGCCTGGCGGAGGTTCTCGATGAAGCGGCGCTGATCGTTACTCGTGACGGTGCCATCCGCCACATGAACACGGCGGCGCGACGGCTGCTGTGCCTGGACGGCGGCACGATGTGCGATGCCCTCCTGTCGTCTCTCGTGACTACCCCCGACCAGCGGCCGCGGTGGGAGGAGGCGGTCGCTCACGCCGAACGGACCGGGTACTGGCAGGGGGAACTGATCGTCCGGGCCGCGGAGGGCGGACGCCGTCACCTCCACGTCACCCTCGTGGCCGGGTCGGCGAACGGGGACCACAGTCTCGCGATGCTGGCAAGGGACTGCACCGGGGAGCAGGACTGGCAACTGGAACTGGAAGCGCGCGAGGCGCGCCTGGAGAAGGCCCGCGCGTACTCCAGGGTCATGGTCAACCGCATGACCCTGGATGGCTGCTGGATTCAGGTCGCCCCCCAGTTCTGTGACCTGCTCGGTTCCGATCAGAAGGAGCTCCTGGGAAGGCGCTTCAGTGACCTGGTTCATCCCGAGGAAACGGTGGTGCACTCACGGATGCTCGCCCGCATGGCTGCAGGCGAACTCAGTCACGCCGATCTGGAGCAGCGGTTCATCCGCAAGGATGGAGAAACCGTCTGGGTGGAGCTGAACGCCTCGGTGGTGGAGGATGCGACCGGAGAACCGATCGAACTTTACTGCTACCTGGTCGACATCACCGAGCGCAAGCGCACGGAGGCGGCACTGAGCTACCGGCGCCGTTCGCTGGAACTGATCGCCGATTTGAGCAGCCGCTTCATCAGCGTCGCCGAGGGGACCATCGACACGGAGCTGCACCGCGCGCTGGAGATCATCGGCTGCCATGCGGATGTCGATCGGGCGTATCTGATGCAGTACGACGGGTCCCAGGATGCCCTGTGGTGTACCCACGAATGGTGTGGTAAGGGTGTGCCGCCGGCGATAGAGGAGTTGCAGCCGGTCCCGGCCGACCGCTTTACCTGGTTGCTGTCCCGGCAACGGGAAGGGGTCATGCTGGAAATCGCCGATGTTGCCCACCTGCCTCCTGAGGCGGCGGCGGACCGTGCCTCCCTGGAGGCCCAGGGTGTACGTTCGCTGATGCTCTGCCCACTGCATGTGGACGACCGGCTCGTGGGCTACGTTGGCTTCGACGCCGTGCGCGCACCAAGGCGCTGGACCCGGGACGCCCAGCTGCTGCTCAGCCTGGCTGGCCAGATGCTGCTACACGTGCTGCAGCGAGCAGCCAGCATGCGCACCCTGGCGGATAGCGAACGGCGCTACCGTGTCATGGTGGAATACGCACCGGAAGCGATCGTGATATTCGACCTGCAGAGCCGGCGCTTTGTCGATGCGAATGAAAACGCCCTGCAATTGTTCGGGGTGGACCGGAGCACCCTGCTTGCCGCCTCGCCGTCGGATTTCCTGACAGAACTGCAGCTGGGCGACCACGGCGTCTCCACCGTGGATGAAAGCCTGTTCGAACCGCTGGAGGAGGGTAGCTATCAGACACTGGAGTGCGTGGGTTGCAATAGCCAGGCGGTCACCTTTCCCGCGGAGATCCACCTGGTGCGGTTGCCGGCTACCGACCGGCAACTGGTACGGGCAAGCATTCTCGACCTCACGGAGCGCCGGGAAGCCGAAGAACATCTGCTCAAGGAGCGCTACTTCACCGAATCCGCCATCAACAGCCTGCCGGGCGTGTTCTATCTCGCGTATGCCGATCTGCATCTCCGGCGCTGGAACCAGCGACTGGAAGAGCTGGTCGGTCGTCAGCGGCTGACTTCCTCCGTTCGTCTGCCGGACTGCTTCGCGGAGGGAGACCGAAAGACCGTGGAGATCGGCCTGCGGCGCGTGCTCGAACGTGGCAGTGGTTCAGTGGAAGGGCGGCTGGTGGATGCCGCTTCCGGGCGCGCGATTCCCCATGTACTGACGGTGCGCCGGGTGGACGCCCCGGACGGTATCTACCTGGTGGGCACCGGCGTCGATGTGTCCGAGCGCCTGGAGCAGGAACAGCGGCGCCTGAGCCACCTGCGGCGAACCCGCTACCAGCACGAGGCACTGGGCCAGATCGCCACCAGCGAGGAGGTGGCCGACGGCAACCTGCCGGCAACGTATCGCCTGGTCACCGAACTGGGCGCCGCCGCGACCGGCTCCGAGCGCTGTAGCGTCTGGCTTTTCAACGACGCCGAATCCGTTCTCGAATGCCAGGACCTCTATGTGGCGAGCCGGGACAGCCATGATCAGGGCGGGATGCTCACATTCGAGGAGCTCTCGGATTTCTATGAAAGCCTGCGTACCGGAGTTGCCATTGACGTCGACGATGCACTCAATGATCCCCGGACCACCCTGCTGACGGAGACCTATCTGAGACCGTTCGGGATCTCCGCCCTGCTGGTCGGGCCGATCCTGATTGCCGGCAAGGTTGTGGGCATCTATTCCGTGGAGTCCATCCAGGAGGAACGGCACTGGACGCCGGAGGAAGTGAGTTTCGTCAGCAGCGTTGCCGGCCAGGTCGCGCAGGCGATGATCAACGAGGAACGACGGCGATCCGCCGAGGCGCTGCAGCGCAGTGAAAGCCGCTATCGTGCTCTTTACGATCATAACCCGTCCATGTTCTTCACCGTGGACGGCAACAGCTTCATCCGCTCGGTCAATCGCTACGCCGGAGAGGCTCTGGGTGTGCCCGTCGAAGACCTGGTTGGTCAGCCCTTCGACCTGCTCCAGGGCGTGGAAAGCCGGGAGATGGTGGACGATCAGATCCAGCAGGTGCTAGAGGCGGATGGCGACGTGCATCGCTGGGATGCGCAGTTCGTTTGTCGTGACGGCACCAGGATCTGGACCCGTGTCACCGCCCGTGCCATGAGCGCGATGGATGATGTCCCGGTGATTCTGGCCGTCTGCGAGGATGTGACCGAGGCGCGGAAACTCAGCGAAGAGCTCTCCTACCAGGCAAGTCATGACGCCCTCACCGGGCTGTGCAACCGGCGGGAGTTCGAAAACCGGCTGAAAAGGGCGCTGGCCACCAGCAAGTCGGAACGTGTCACCCACGCCCTGATGTACATGGACCTGGACCAGTTCAAGGTGATCAACGACACCTGCGGACACATTGCCGGGGACGAACTGTTGCGGCAGCTCGGCGACATGCTTCGTTCCCTGGTCAGCCGCCGCGACACGCTCGCCAGGCCCGGC
>SLLM01000046.1 GCA_007134055.1 Ectothiorhodospiraceae bacterium
GAGATCACGGTTGTTGATACCCACGAGATCCGGCTTCACCGCGAGCGCCCGTTCCAGCTCAGCCTCGTCGTGCACCTCGACCAGCACATCCATCCCCAGTTCCCCGGCCAGGGCGTGAAACTCGACCAGACGGCTGTCGCTCAGCGCGGAGAGGATCAGCAGTACGCAGTCCGCCCCCAGCATCCTGGATTCCCACACCTGGAAGGAATCGATGATGAACTCCTTGCGCAACACCGGCAGGGAGCAGGCCCGGCGCACCTGCTGCAGGTGGAGGTCATGGCCCTGGAAATAGGTTTCGTCGGTGAGCACCGACAGGCAGGTGGCGCCGCCCCGGGCATAGCTGCGGGCAATCCCCTCCGGGTCGAAGGAGGGCCGCAACACGCCCTTGCTGGGCGAGGCCTTCTTGATCTCGGCGATAACCCCGGGACGACCTTCGGCGACGGCATCCAGCAGCGCCTGCCGGAATCCCCTTGGTGCCTCGGCCTGCAACGCCTCGCGACGCAGGGTCTGGATATCCAGACCCTGGCTGCGGGTGGCCACCTCCTCCGCCTTGCGTGCCAGGATCCGCTTGAGTATGTCCGGTGTTTCGCTCTGTGCAGTCATCACCCGAAACGCCTCGTGTAGTCGACGAATGCCTTCAGCCTGGCGGCGGCCTGGCCATCGGCCAGCAGCCCCCGGGCACGAGCCACGCCCTCCTCCAGGGTATCGACCAGGCCGGCGGCATAGATTCCGGCCCCGGCGTTCAGGACGATGATGTCGCTCTGCGGCCCCTTTTTGCCATCGAACGCCTGCCGGATCAGCTCCAGGCTCCCCTTGGCGTCGTCCACCCGGATGCTGTCCAGCGGGCTGACCGGCAGATCGAAGTCACCGGGCCGGACGACGTACTCGCGGACAACGCCGTCCCGGAGCTCGGCGACACGGGTGGGGCCGGCGATGCTGATCTCGTCCAGGCCATCCTCGGCGTGGACCACCAGCACGCGCTCGCTGCCGAGGGCGCCCAGCACCTCGGCCATCGGCCGTACCCAGTGGGCAGCGAACACGCCCAATAGCTGATTGGGCGCCCCGGCCGGATTGGTCAGCGGCCCGAGAAGGTTGAATATGGTGCGCACCCCCATCTCCCGACGCGGCCCCACGGCGTGCTTCATGGCCGAGTGGTAGAGCGGCGCGAACAGAAACCCGACGCCCACCGCCTCCACGCACTCCGCGACCTGCTCCGGCGTCAGATCGAGCCGGGCACCCGCAGCCTCCAGCACGTCGGCGCTACCGGAAGCCGACGACACAGACCGATTGCCGTGCTTGGCCACCTTGCCCCCGGCGGCGGCGACAACGAAGGCCGTAGCCGTGGAGACGTTGAAGGTGCCGCTGGCGTCACCACCCGTGCCGCAGGTATCCACCAGGTGCTGCCTGGCAACGGCAACCCGCGTCGCCAGCGAGCGCATCACGCCGGCGGCTGCCGCGATCTCCTCCACCGTCTCGCCCTTCATCCGCAGCCCCACAAGGAAACCCCCGATCTGTGCCTGGGTGGCCTCGCCGGTCATGATGGTGTTCATGACCCGGGTCATGTCCGCGTGACTCAGATCGCGGCCCTCGGTGACGGCGCGGATTGCGCCCTGCATGTCCATGATTCGGTCTCCTCGCTCGATCAGGCGGTGCGCGCCGCGGGTGGTGGCCGCCGCAGCAGGAAATTGCGCAGCAGATCGTGGCCCTCCCGGGTCAGTATGGATTCGGGATGAAACTGCACCCCTTCCACGTCCAGCTCCCGGTGCCGAAGGCCCATGATCTCTTCCATGCTACCGTCGGGATTGCGGCTCCAGGCAGTGATTTCCAGGCATTCCGGCAGGCGCCCCGCGTCCACCACCAGGGAATGGTAGCGGGTGGCCACCATGGGGTTCGGCAGGCCGCGGAAGACACCCACGTCGTGATGATAGACGTCGGACGTCTTGCCGTGCATCACCTGACCGGCGTGGACCACGTGCCCCCCGAACGCCTGGCCGATGGCCTGATGCCCCAGACAGACCCCCAGAAGGGGCAGCCGCCCGGCAAAACGCCGCACCACGTCGAGGGAGATACCGGCCTCGTTCGGAGTGCAGGGACCGGGAGAGATGACAATGCGATCCGGGGCCAGCCGCTCGAGGCTGTCAAGATCGATCTCGTCGTTGCGGAAGACCCGCACCTCCGCCCCGAGTTCACCGAGATACTGCACCAGGTTGTAGGTGAAGGAATCGTAGTTGTCGATCATTGCCAGCATGAGCTGTCACCTCCCCGCGCCGGCGCACTCATGGCGAGCCGGTTGACGGACCCTGATCCTGGTCAAGCCGGTCCAGGCCCTGTTCGGCCATGGCCACGGCACGCATGATGGCGCGCCCCTTGCTGAGGGTCTCCTCCCACTCAAGACGCGGCACCGAATCGTGCACGACACCGGCACCAGCCTGGACGTGGAGCACGCCGTCCTTGATGACGGCCGTGCGGATGGCGATCGCCGTATCCATGTTGCCGCTCCAAGACCAGTACCCCACTGCGCCGGAGTATACCCCGCGCCGGGTTGGCTCGACCTCGTCGATGATCTCCATGGCCCGGATCTTGGGGGCGCCGCTGAGGGTACCCGCCGGAAAGGTGGCACGCAGCACGTCCAGCGGGGTGAGGTCCGGCCGCAGCCGGCCGGTGACATTGGATACGATGTGCATCACGTGGGAATAGCGTTCGATGGCCATGCGGTCGGTCACCCGCACCGACCCGATTTCACTTACCCGACCGACGTCATTGCGCCCCAGGTCGATCAGCATCAGGTGTTCGGCAAGCTCCTTCGGATCCGCCAGCAGTTCCCGCTCCAGTGCCTGGTCCTCGGCCTCCGTGCGGCCACGCCGGCGGGTGCCGGCGATCGGGCGCAGAGTTACCTCGTCCTCCTCGAGCCGCACCAGGATCTCCGGCGACGAACCGGCCACGTGGAAATCCCCCAGGTTGAGGAAGTACATGTAGGGGGAGGGATTGGTGCAACGAAGTGCCCGATAGAGGTCCAGCGGCGCGGCGCGGTATGGCACGCTCATCCGCTGGGAGGGCACTACCTGCATGGCGTCCCCGTCGACGATATAGCGTTTGATCCGCGCCACCACCGCCTCGAACCCTTCCCGGGACATGTTGCTGGTGAAATCGGACTCGGCAACGGTGCGCCGGCTGTGCTCCGGACGGTAGTCCGTGGTGGCCGTGCGCAACCGGCCCACCAGGGCATCCAGCCGCTCCTGCCCGCGCTGCCAGGCGCCATCGTCTCCGGGAGTTTCATGGACGACCAGGTAGAGTCGGCCGCCCAGGTTGTCGAACACCAGCACCTCGTCGGCCACCATCAACAGGATGTCGGGCACGCCCAGATCATCCTCCTGGCGGCGTTGCCGCAATCGCGGTTCGATATAGCGGATGGTGTCGTAGCCGAAATACCCCGCCAGCCCGCCGATGAACCGGGGGAGTTGCGGATGACCGGGAGGCTGGGGGACCCGGTAACGGGCGTGGAACGCCTCGATCCACCCCAGCGGATCCTCCACCCGTTCCTGTTCGACGACGTGACCGTCACGACTGACGGTTACTTCGTGGTCGAATACGCGAACGACCGTACGACTGGGCAGACCGATGATCGAGTAGCGGCCCCATTTCTCGCCCCCCTGGACGGATTCCAGCAGGAAGGAGCAGGGCCCGTCGGCCAGCTTCAGGTACGTTGACAGCGGGGTATCCAGATCCGCCAGCACTTCACGGATCACCGGAATGCGATTGTAGCCCTGGCGGGCAAGCTCGTGAAACTGATCCTGGTTCATCGTGTGTCGCAACCGTCGCTTGAGGGGCACGGGGGGTTCCGGGGGCACGCTTCAGCGTCGCCATCGCTCCCGACTACCGGGCCACCGGAGCATTGTCCGCGGTTGCCTGTACATCATCGCCCCTGCGCTCACCGTGCGGACCCTCTCACGCCGCCGCCTGCAACAGCGTATAGAGCGCCATCATGTCATCGACCACCAGGTCCGCACCAGCCTCATGGATGTCGATGCCCCGGTTGTACCCGTACGGCACGCAGACCACCGGCATGCCGGCGTTGCGGGCAGCGGCCACGTCGGTGCCGGAATCCCCGACCATCAGGGCACCGCTCACCGGCACCCCAAGCAGCTCCAGGGCGTGGCGCAGCGGCACCGGGGAAGGCTTGCGGGATTCCGTCGTGTCGCTACCCACCACGATGGGAAGCCGGTGGTCCAGTCCCGCTGCCGCCACCAGGCCCCGGGCCATGAATTCGCGCTTGTTGGTGACACAGGCCATCCGGTAGCCGGCCTCCGCCAGCCGGTCGAGCCCCTCCCGCACACCGGGGTAGACCCGCGAGCGCACGTACAGCCGCTGCCGGTAGCAATCCAGGAAGATCGCCAGCGCCTCGTCCAGCACGGCTTCGTCCGGCGGAGTACCGGCACCGCCGTCAAGCGCCCGCACCAGCATCTCCCGGGCGCCATCCCCGACCCAGATGCGTACCCGTTCCTCCCCCGCAGGCGGCAGACCGAAATGCTCCAGCGTGCGGTCAACGGCATCGGCCATGTCCGGTACGCTATCCACCAGGGTTCCGTCCAGGTCGAACAGCAACGCCTCACGTCCACCAGGGATGCTCATGCCCGGATCCCGGCGAGTTCGTTACGCATCGCGTCGATGACCGCGCGGTAGTCGCGCTGGCCGAAAATCGCGGAACCGGCGACAAAGGTGTCGGCACCGGCGGCAGCTGCGGCGCCTATGTTGTCCACCTTGATACCGCCGTCCACCTCCAGCCGTACGTCCCGGCCGCTGGCATCGATCAGCGCCCGCGCCTCGCGCAGCTTGTCCAGCGTCGCGGGAATGAAGGACTGACCTCCGAATCCCGGGTTGACCGACATCAGCAGGATCATGTCCACCTTGTCCATGACATAGCGCAGGCATTCCAGGGTAGTGGCGGGATTGAGCACCAGGCCGGCGCGGCAACCGTGGTCATGCACAAGCTGCAGGCTGCGGTCGACATGGTCGCTGGCCTCCGGGTGAAAGGTGATCCATGTAGCCCCGGCCGCGGCAAAGTCCGCGATCAGCCGGTCCACCGGCCGGACCATGAGATGCACGTCGATGTCGGCGCTCACCCCATGGTCCCGCAGCGCCCGGCAGACCAGCGGACCAACGGTGAGGTTGGGCACGTAATGGTTGTCCATGACATCGAAGTGGACCATGTCGGCCCCGGCCTCGAGCACCGCGGTGACCTCGTCCCCGAGCCGGGCGAAGTCGGCGGACAGTATGGACGGCGCGATACGGAAATCAGTCATCAGCTCGCCTTTGGGTCGCAACCCGTACCTTCCCTGCAGCGGGGGAACACGGGTACCGGGGGAGAGTGCGCACTTTACCGGAATCCGGCCAAGACGACCACGCAGCCTGTATACTCTGGCGCGTCCGATACAGTGACCAGACCGACCTGGAGGCACCATGAGCATCGCCAGTCTGCTGCATGTCCTGTTCGCCGTCATCTGGGTAGGCGGCATGTTCTTCGCCTGGATGATCCTGCGCCCAGTGGCAGTGACCACACTGGAGCCACCGGAACGGCTCATGCTCTGGCGCCGGGTGCTGGCGAAATTCTTCGTCTGGGTCTGGAAGGCGGCGATCCTGGTTCCGCTCAGCGGATACTGGCTGGCCTTCGCCATGAGCGGTTCCATGGCCCACTGGCCGACCCATATCCACGTCATGCATGGACTCGGATTGATCATGGTGATCCTTTTCCTGGTGGCCTTCTTCCTGCCGTTTCGCCACCTTCGCCGGGCCGTGGACGGCCGCGACTGGCAGGCCGGCGGCAAGGCGCTGGGCCGGATACGACAACTGGTGGGCATCAACCTGATCATCGGCATCATCGTGGTGGTCGTGGCCAGCGGGGGGCGGTTCGGCCTGCTCGGCTAGTGTCGTGAAACGTACGTTCGCAGCGTTTCCGCGGCCCCGCCTCCTGGCCAGGCCAGGAGGCGCCCGGAAGGGCTGCGACCGCCTGTCATGGGGCACTGGATCCTCCGGAAACCCGGCCGCCTTCCCGTTCCCGACGAATCGCCTCCACCGCCCGCCGGGCGACGAGGATGCGCCCGGCACCCGCCCGCAGGGCCACCTCGTCCAGTCCGTTTGCCTGAAGCCGATCCGGGTGGTGACGGCTTACGATCCGCCGGTAGGCGCGGCGGATCTCCTCGTCGCTGGCTGAATCGCTCACGCCGAGCAGCCGGTAGGGTGACTGGGGGACCGGCCGCAACTGCAGCCCCCCGGGGCGCGCCGCCCGCCGCAGGATTTCCTGCAGCAGCTGTTCACCCTGCCCCAGGCCCCTGGCAATCCGCAGCAGGCATGCCCGCACGGCGGGGTGCAGGGTGCCATCCGCCAGCGCAACCGCCGCCTGGTACTCCAGGAAACGCTCGCGCAGCGCCGACCCGGAAGGCAGTCGGCGACGAACCTGCCGGCAGATGGCCGCCAGGGGAAACCCGGGCTGCTTACCCTGGGTAAACAGACGGATCGCACGCGAGCGGGCGTCATCGTCGAGTTCCAGCAGCTCGAAGACCCGTTCCGCCACCGCGATCTCCGCCCTGCTGACGCGTCCGTCCGCCTTCGCCACATGCCCCATGCAGGCGCAGCACGCGATCACGAACAGACGGTGCTCCGGGTCAACCAGCAGGGATTCCCAGCCCCGCTCCCGAAACGGTGCAAGCCGGCGACGACGGTCGAACAGGTACCCGGCAGCCAGGCCGGCCGGCGACCAGATCCAACCCACGACAAGGCCAGCCAGCAGCGCGCCGGAAGCCCGCCCCAGCCAGCCGTCGGCATGCTGCACCACCCGCCGCAGCGCCTGCCCGCGGTTCATGCGGCGCGGACCGGTTGCACGGTGCCGGTCTCCGGATCCACCGACACCAAAGGATGGGATGTACCTGCGGTTGCGTTCACTGCCTCATTCGTTCCCGGGCTCGCACTCTCCCGATTCAGGGTACCAGTCCAAGTGTCCCTTACTGACCTTTCAGGCAGTAGTGAGGCATTCCCGCCGCCGCGTCATGCACCGATTTTTCGCGATCCGCACGCTCACCCCGTAGCAGTTGACGTTTGGTGCTGGCTATTTTGCACAACTAATGTACAATTTTTGTATAATTAATTTCCCGGGAAACGATTGATGCAGACTTCCAGGATTGCGGTAGTGGGTGGCGGCATCGCGGGGCTCTCCGCGGCCTGGGTGCTGAGTGCCCGCCATGACGTGACACTGTTCGAGGCGGACGGCAGGGTGGGCGGCCACAGCAACACCGTCGACGTGCCGGGACCCGGCAACTCCCCACTGGGTGTGGACACCGGTTTCATCGTCTACAACGAGAGAAACTACCCGGGTTTCAGCGCCATGCTGTCGCACCTCGGAGTAGATACCCAGGAAAGTGACATGTCATTCGCCTACTCCTCCGCCCGTACGGGGCTGGAATGGGCGGGCGACAGCCTCGGTACTCTCTTTGCCCAACGCTCCAACCTGTTCAGGCCGGCGTTCTGGCGCATGCTTGCCGACATCCTGCGCTTCAACCGGCGATCGCGGCAGGCGCTGGACGAACTGCCGGAAGACGAACGCAGCCTGGGGGAGTTCCTCGCGGCCATGGACGCCGGCCGGGAATTGACCGAGCACTATCTGCTCCCCATGGCGGCGGCGATATGGTCCTGTCCCCGCCAGGAGATGCTTGCCACGCCCGCACACCGGCTGTTGCGCTTCTTCGACAACCACGGCCTGATCGACCTGTTCAACCGTCCCCGCTGGCGGACAGTGACCGGGGGTTCCCGTCAATACATCAAGCGGATGCTCCCCGGCATCTCCGGCAGCCACGTAACCGGGACCCCGATACGCCGCCTGGCTCCGCACCGTGAGGGGGTCCGCCTGTATGGCGATGCCGGTGAACTCGGAACCTTCGACCAGGTCGTGGTCGCAGCCCACGCGGATCAGGCGCTGGCAATGCTCGAGAACCCGGGCTTCTGGCAGTCCACCCTGCTTTCGGCGTTCGATTACCAGGCAAACGACGCCTGGCTGCACACGGATACCGGGCACATGCCCGTGCGGCGCACCATCTGGGCATCGTGGAACTACATGGACGGACCACCGGAGGCAGCCCCCGCCATTACCTACTGGATGAACCGCCTGCAGCGGCTTCCGGGACCTGTCGACTACCTGGTTTCCCTGAACCCGCAGACGCCACCCGACCCGGCGAGCGTGCTGGGGCGCTTCCACTACCGGCACCCGATATTCAATCAGGCGGCGAGCCGGGCACAGGGGATGCTGCAGCATCTGCAGGGCCGCAACCGGATCTGGTTCTGCGGCAGCTACTTTGGCCACGGTTTTCACGAGGATGCGCTGAACTCGTCGCTGGACGTGTGCCGGAGGATGGGCGTACTCCCGCCGTGGGCACGGCCACGCGCCGCCCAGGCGTGGCCCGAGCCGGTGGAGCAGCTACCACGGACCGACCTGCAGGTATCCTGAGCGATGGCCGCCTGTCTTTATGTAGGGACGGTGACGCATCAGCGTCCGGCGGCGCCGCGCTACCGCTTCCGCTACCGGCTCTTCCACCTGGCCGTGGACATCGACCGCATCGAGCAGGACCTGCGGCACCTGCAGCTGTTGTCCCACAACCGGTTCAACCTCTTCAGCCTGCACGACGCGGACCACGGCCCCAGGGACGGCAGCCCGCTGCGCCCCTGGATCGACGCCGTCCTCGGAGACTGCGGCATCGACCTCCAGGGGGGCCGGGTGCGGCTGCTGTGCATGCCCCGCATGCTCGGCCTGGGCTTCAACCCCCTCAGCCTCTGGTACTGCCATCATGCGGATGGCAGCCTGCGGGCAGTGCTCTGCGAGGTACGCAACACCTTCGGCGAGAACCACGGCTACCTGCTGCATGATGGCGGTGCAGCCATGTGCTCCCCGGTACGATCCACCGCCGCCAAGTGTTTCCACGTATCCCCCTTTCTGCCCTTGCGGGGTAGCTACGGGTTCCGGCTGGCCCTTCCGGGCGCACGCCTGGCGCTCGCCATCCGGTATGTCGTGGACGGTCGCACGGTTCTCGAAGCTGCCCAGTACGCCCGCCGCCTCCCGCTCCTTGACCGTCACCTGTCGTGGCTGGCCTTGACACGGCCCCTGCAGCCACTGAAAGTGATCGCTGCCATCCACTGGCAGGCACTCAAGCTCTGGTTGCGCGGCGCGCGAGTACACCGCAAGCCGGATCCCCAGCGGCCACGGATCACCCACTGACGCTCTCACCGGTACAGGAGCGAGGACAATGGACGGCTGGAAAACCGCGGGCATCTGCCCGCGGGCGCTGCCC
>SLLM01000112.1 GCA_007134055.1 Ectothiorhodospiraceae bacterium
GGCGGAACCAGGCCTGAACGGCGGGATGGAATCCGGAAAGGGGCATCTCGATCCTGGCCTGTCCCATGGTCGAACCGTAACGGAGACACAAGTGTACCGCCCCGAACGCGGATTCGCCTGTTCTGGGCAGCCCGGCTCGTGGCGCAGTTATTGCCGTGCCCCTATCCCCGGGCGTTGCGGTTGAGTTCCAGGTGCAGCTCGAGGCTGCGCAGCAGGCGGCTGCGGTCGATCCAGCCGTGGAGTCCGTCGCCGTCCATCACGGGCACCTGGTTGAGATTGTGCTCGTTGACGAGTTGCAGGACATCGTCGGCGCTGGTGTCGGCCGTCACCCGGATCAGTCGTTCCGAGGGTGTCATGGCATCGGCGATCGGGGTGGCGGTCCACTGGTCCCGGGGGATCCGGCGTATGTCGCTCAGGGTGACCAGCCCGAGGACCTGGTCCCCTTCTCCGACGAGGCAGGAGCGGTTGCCCTGCGGTAGCACGTGGTGGTCGATCCAGTCCTGGATGCTGATGCCGGGTTCGACCATCGGCACATCCCGGGACGCGAAATCCCGCGCTCGCAAACCCTGCAGCCGCTGCCGCAGGTGGTAGCCCTTGCCGCTGGCCTCGGCGGTGGTGAGCAGGAACCATGCGATCACCATGATCCACAGTCCACCGATCAGGTTGCCGATGGCGAGCACGTTCCACAGTCCCACGGCGAACAGGAGATAGGCCACGAGGCGCCCGCCCATGACCGCGGCGTTCATGCCCTTGCGGGCGTCGCCGGTGTACTTCCATACCAGTGCGCGGAACACCCGGCCGCCATCAAGCGGGAAGCCGGGAATCAGGTTGAAGATGGCCACCACGAGGTTGATCAGCGCGAGCCAGCCCAGGCCCACGGACAGGGGATCGCTGAACGCCGCGGTTGCCAGTGACAGGATGCCGAAGATCACTGCCAGGGCGAAACTGACCACGGGCCCGGCAACGGCGATCCAGAATTCGTCGTTGGCCGATTCCGAGTCGCGACCGAGTTGCGCGACGCCCCCGAAGATGAACAGAGTGATCGCCTGTACCGGTACACCACGGCGAATCGCCACCAGGCTGTGTCCCAGCTCATGGGCGACGATGCTGGCGAAGAATGCCAGCACCGTGGCCAGGGTAGTAGTCATCACCACCATCATCGGCCAGTCGGGGTGGGCCTGCCGCAGTCCGGCGCCCAGCGATGCCATCAGCAGGACGAAAATGACCAGCCAGCTGGCGTGAATCTCGATGCGAATGCCGCGCACATGGCCCAGTACCAGAACCGACTTGAACATTGACTGATCTTCCTCCGTCGAAACCCGCCTGCCGGCCTTGCCCGGGGCGAAGAGTGCCGGTATCGCGCCACCGGCATTCCCGGGTCAGTAGAGACTACGCTGTATGAACGACGGGCAACACCGTAATGACTGAAGCATTACTGATCGCCGAGCAGCGGCATGACCAGCACGAACACGACTGGAACGATGACCGCCAGTGCCGCCAGGCTGATAAGCGAACCACCGCGGATCATGTCCGGGACCCGGATCCGGTCACTGCCGAAGACGATGGCGTTCGGCGGGGTTGCGACGGGCAGCATGAATGCGCACGACGCCGCCAGTACAACCGGTGCCGCCAGCAACAGGGGCGACTCGCCGAGCATGATGGCAACGCCGGCGGCTACCGGCAGCAGGGTGGCGGCGGTAGCCGTGTTGCTGGTGACATGACTGAGCAGCATTGCCAGCAGGGCCACCGCCCCGACCACGAGCGAGATCGGCCAGCCCGCAAGCACGTCAAGCGCGGACGCCAGTTCCCCGGCCAGTCCGCTGGATTCGATGGCGGTGCCCAGGCTCAGGCCGCCGCCCACCAGCAGCAGCACTCCCCAGGGCAGCTCGCGGGTCGACGCCCAGTCGAGCAGTGCGGGCTGCTCCGGGTGACCGGAGGGCAGTATGAACAGCGCCAGTGCTCCGGCCAGGGCGATGCCGGGATCCGACAGGCCCGTTTCGGGAAACCATCCCTCGAGCAGCGGGCGCAGGATCCAGGCCGCCGCCACGGTCAGGAACACGATCAGGATCCGCCGTTCCGGGGCGGACAACGGGCCGAGGGAGGCGCGCTGTTGCTCGAGGAGAATCGAGACGCCGGAGACTTCCCTGCGCGGCAGGGGGAATGCCACCCGAACCAGCAGCCACCAGCAGATTGCCAGGAGCGTCGCCGCCACCGGCACGCCGATGGCCAGCCATTGCCCGAATCCGATCCGGACTCCGTAGGCATCGGCCATGAAGGCGGCCAGCAGCGCATTGGGAGGTGTACCGATCAGAGTGCCCATGCCACCGATGTTGGCGCCGAAGGCGATGCCAAGCATCAGGGCGACTGCGAAGACAGGTCCCGGAGCGGATTCGCGGCTGCTTTCCAGCAGGGCAATCACCGAGAGTCCGATCGGCAGCATCATCGCGGCGGTGGCCGTGTTGCTGATCCACATGCTGAGCAAGGCGGTTGCCAGCATGAAGCCGGCTACCAGGCGGTCCGGGCGGTGACCGGCGAGATCGACGATGCGCAGGGCGATGCGCAGGTGCAGGTTCCAGCGCTGGATGGCCTGTGCGATCAGGAATCCGCCCAGGAACAGGAAAATGAGAGGATTGGCATACGGTGACGCCGCCTCGGCGACCGAATTGGCCCCCAGGGCCGGCAGCAGGGGGATCGGCAGCAGCGCCGTCACCGGGACCGGGACCGCCTCGGATACCCACCAGGTCGCCATCAGCACGGTCAGCGCCGCGACGGCCCAGGCATGCGTCGCAAGCTCCGCGGGCGGTCCCCACCAGAGCATGGCGAGTGCAAGTGCCGGCCCGAGTGCGAGCCCGATGCGCGGGCGCCATCCCCCCGCCTCTGTACCGGAAAGCGACATTCCTACCCCGATGGAAAGGTGGCAACGTGGACACCGGCATGGCAGATCGCCATCCCTTGCGGCGGAGCTGTCATGCTGTGCCTTGCCCCGGGATGGTACCCCTTCGGAAAGTATTTTCCTGCCCCGGGGATGAAACACGGCGCTCGCGCGTATCTAACCAATATAGGCCGGGTTGTCGGCCTCGTTCCGAGGTGGAGCTTGAGCAGCAAAGACCGCGTCGATGAACTGACCACCCATATCAAGGCGCTGCGGCGGTATGCGTTCGGGTTGACCCGCGATCGCCACGAGGCCGAGGACCTGGTGCAGGAGTGCCTTGCCCGGGCCATTGCCAGCGCGGATCGCTGGCGTGCCGATCAGCCGTTGCTGCCGTTCCTCCTGCGGATCCTGCACAACGTCCACATCAGCCAGTTGCGCCGCAAGCGGGTGCGCGGTGAGACAGCGGAAGCGGACGAGGCGGCCGGCGCGGTGGAGGGAGGTCAGCTGGCGTCCCTGGAACTGCGGGATGCCTTTGCGGCCCTGGAGCGACTGCCGGCGGAGCAGCGTGACGCCGTCCTGCTCATGGCAGTAGAGGACATACCCTACCGCGACGCAGCGGAGATCCTCGGCGTGCCGTTGGGCACCTTCATGTCGCGTCTGAGCCGAGGCCGCAAGGCGCTGCGTGCCCTGATGACGGACGAACGTGCCCCGCGATTGCGGATTATCGGAGGTGGATCGTGAGACCGGAACCTGAGGAAACCGAGCTGCAGGCCTTTGTCGACGGACGGCTCGACCGGCAGGACCGGGAGCGGGTCCAGGCCTGGCTGGATGCCAATCCGCGGGCCCGGGAAAGGGTCGAGGGCTACCGGCGCGACAAGGCGGACCTGCAGCGCCGTCTGGCGGAGTTCTCCGATGGTGTCGATGATGCCGGCACCGGCAGGCTGGCCGAGACCCTTGCTGCCCGCCTGGAGCCGCGACCGCGCCAGACGTGGTGGCCGCGGGCGGCGGCGGCAGTCGTGGTCTTCGCGGTGGGCTGGGGTAGTGGCGCCGCCTACGACAGCTACCGCCACTGGATCATGCCACCCGTGGTCATCGGGGCAGCGAAGGCGCACGAGGTCTTTGCGGAGGATAACTTGCGGCCGGTGGAGCTTCCCGCGTCCGCCAGCCATGAGCTCAGCGACTGGTTCGCGGACCATCTCGATGCCCCGGTGGAGATCCCGGATCTCGACGGCATCGGCCTTGCCTTCATCGGCGGTCGCCTGCTGACCACGGAACAGGGGCCGCTGGCACAGATGCTCTACGAGGATCGGCAGGGACGGCGGCTGTCCTTCTACATCTCCACCGAGGAGACGGATTCCGGCCTCAGCATGCAGGTTGCGGAGGTGAACGGCTTCACCGCCGGGTACTGGAAGGACGAGAACATGGTTTACACCCTGGTTGCCGACACGACCAGGGAGGAACTGGTGGCAATCGCCGCCGAGATGGGGGTGGAGTAGGAAAGCGGTATTCGGCCGTTGCCGTTACGGTCCGCGGCAATGGCTTGACCAGACAGGACCTTTTCTCAGTACGAAGCTGGAGACGATGACAATGAAAATCGACATGCAACAGATCAAGCTTGGCGCCGGGGTGCTTGCAGCAGTGGCAGTGGTTGGAGTGGGTGCGTACTGGTATTCCGCCAGTACCCACAAACCCCATATCGTGACCATTTCCCAGTCCGGTACCGGTGTGACTTCGGGCGCCGTCTTCGGCGTGCCGCTGAGCACGCTGACCCTGGCCGCTCCGGGTGTTCCCGTGAGTTTCGGGCCGCTGGAAGGTCATCCGGATGTGGGTGCGGTGAACCTGAAGTTCGATGCCGGCGTGGATGGCACCGGCCGGGAGGTGACCATGGTGAATGGTGACCTGTTGCTGCCGGTCACCTTTGGTCGCAACAGCCAGGTGCCCGAGCGCATCACGGTGACCTACCGCAACAACAACCTGAACAGCGTTCGTTACCAGGGCAAGTCCGGAGGCGTGACCTTCAACGTGACCCACAGTCTGGCCGTGGCGGACGTCGGTGAACTGGAAGACGGGGAGACCGCCGTCCAGTAACCTTGTGCCGACCATCCACCGCAGGGCCCGGGCGGGGCTTCGCCCGGGCCTCCTCTGCGGGCCCCGCCGTTGCATCATCCACGACGTCGGCGCCCGTTCCATTCACGGGCGCCAGAATGGCTTCTTCGCCTCTCGTTCCAGGTCCAGGCGCTGCCGGCCGATGTCATGGAAATGACGCTCTTCCATGAGCCGGAGCTCGCGCCGCAGGCGGGTGCGCGCACGATAATGCTGCAGGTGTGTCCCAAGCCACGCGTTGATCTGGCGCAAGCAGCGAAGAGCATGGACGGATACACTGGTCATCGGTAGCGCCTCCCGGCAAAGCCCGTGTTCATGAAATGCGAACACGGCGTTCATTGAACATGAGCATTGACATGCATCCCTC
Organism: Ectothiorhodospiraceae bacterium; assembly: GCA_007134055.1. GTDB lineage: Bacteria > Pseudomonadota > Gammaproteobacteria > Nitrococcales > Aquisalimonadaceae > Natronocella. The sequence goes on from SLLM01000112.1 coordinate 5,343, forward strand.
GGGCACTCGCTTGGCCTATTCTTGAGGTGGACATGCCGGTGTCGCCATCGGTATTTCGTGACAATCACGTTCGTGGTATTCGAAAGTGGAATTCAACGGGATCCGATCCTTTCTACTGGTTGCCGAGGAGGGAAACCTGACCCGGGCGGCCGCCCGGCGCCATACCACGCCCTCCGCGGTCAGTGCACACCTGAAGCAGCTCGAGGACCGGCTGGGCGTCATCCTCTTCGAGCGCTCTCCCCGGGGCATGATCCTGACGCTTGCCGGCCAGCAGCTGGTGGGTCCGGCGCGGCGCGTCATGGCCGCCCGTCGGGAACTGATGGACGCGGCAGCGGCCCTGCGTGGTGTTTCAGCCCGCACCATGCGCCTGGGGCTCAATGCCCCGCCGGAGCACCTGCGGATCGGTGACCTCATCCGCCTGGTGGCGCACGACGACCCACCATTGGTGGTGCAGCTCGTCAGCAGCATGAGCGAGCGTATCCTCGAAGACCTGCTCCATGAACGTCTGGATGCCGGGTTCATCTACGGACCCGTGAACAGCCCCGGCCTGGTACGGCGCCAGCTTGCCATGCGTCGCCTGCGGGTCGCTGTGCCGGGGGACATGGACCTGGACCTCCTGCCGGATTCCCCCGCCGCCCGTGCAGCCCTGCCATGGATCTGGCCGGGAGTTGCCGGCTGTCCCTTCCGCCTTGTCATGGCGGACATACTCGGCCCGGCGGAGGCGGATGCCAATATCGTGACCCGCATCGACGGCGAGGAATCCATCCGTGCCCTGGTGCGGGCCGGGATGGGGGTAGGGCTGCTGGAGGAACGGTATGGGCAGGAAGCGGCCGGAGATGGCCGCCTGAAGCTCCTGGATCCCTTCTGGGAAATCGAACTCGGGCTGGCGTTTCGACGCGACCGGACCGAGGACCCCGCCATCGCCGCCCTGGTCCGTGGGATCGACGCCGTATGGTCCGGTACCCGGGGGGCGGGAACGGAATCTGCCGCCGGACGGTCCTCCGGGGTGGCGGTGACCGCCCTCGAGCATCGGGTTCCAGGCCCCGGTGGAGCGGTGCCCGCCCGCGGCAATGCCCCGGATGGCTCTCCCGGCCAGAGACCGGCGGAGAATGCCGGGGAGGTGCCGGATCCGGGAATCCAGCCGTGATCCGCCCAGGCCATCCGGCCGTTCCCGGGCTCGCGGTGTTGTCCTACACTGATTCCGCCGCCATGGTGTGGCTGTTTCTCTGCGACTGCGCCTTCCCCGGTGGCCGCACGGACCGGGGTGGTTGGTAACGGACTCCGGACGGAGGGGGCGATGAGGAAACAGGGTGTGGGCATGTCCCGGCGGCGCCTGCTGCGCCTGGCGGCGGTGGCGGGAGCCGGCGCGGTCCTGGGCGGGGTGCCGGCGTTGTTTGCCGCCTCCGGCGCGGAACGCACGGCGACTCCCGTGATCCGCAAGAGCATTCCCTCGTCCGGCAAGACGCTGCCGGTGATCGGTATCGGTACCGCACGGCGCTATGATGTCGGCGAGTCGGAGGAGGAGCGCGCGCCCATCCGCGAGGTGTTGCGACTGCTGCCGGAACTCGGTGGGCGGGGGGTGGATACCGCTCCTTCCTACGGGAGCGCGGAGACGGTGATTGGCGACCTCGTGGCGGAGCTTGGCATTCGTGATCAGCTGTTCATCGCCACGAAGGTGCGACAGCAGGATCACGACGCCGCCCTGGAGGAGATCGAAGACTCCTTCCGGCGCCTGCGCACCGACCGGCTGGACCTGCTCTATGTCCACAACCTGGTCGGCTGGCGTCACAAGCTGCCGGTCCTGCGCGAAATGAAGGATGCGGGGCGGATCCGCTATCTGGGCATCAGCACGCATTCCGAAAGCCAGTACGCCCAGCTGCAGGACATCATGGAGCAGGAGGAGCTGGATGCCATACAGGTGGACTACGCGGTCGACAATCGCAATGCCGAGGAGCGTATACTGCCGCTCGCCCGGGAGCGGGGCATCGCGGTTTTCACCAACCTGCCGTTCGGACGGGGGCGCGTGTTCCGGGCGCTGGGCGAGGAGTCCATACCGGCCTGGGCGGCGGAGTACGGAATCCGCAGCTGGGCGCAGTTCGCCCTGATGTTCGTTGTCTCGCATCCGGCGGTAACGGTGGCGATACCAGGTACCGCCACCCCGGCGTACGCACGGGACAACGTCGGCACGGCCCACGGCACCCTGCCGGATGAGGCCGTGCGTCGACGCATGGCGGCCCTGGTGGACGAGGCATAGGGCGTCCGCGTGCGTTTCGGCGTCGGGGCCGCCATCCGCCGACTGGTGGACTTTCGCCCGGGCGAGGGTCCGGCGCTGGTGTGGTCCTGCGGGTTCTTCTTCTTCCTGCTCTGCAGCTATTACATCATGCGTCCCATCCGCGACGAGATGGGCGTGGCGGCGGGCGTCGAGAACCTGGCGTTCCTGTTCACGGGCACGCTGCTCGGCACGCTGCTCATCCACCCAGTGTTCACGTTCCTGGTGGGTCGACTGCCGCGTCAGCGGTTCGTGCCCTGGATCTACCGGTTCTTCATCATCAACCTGATCGGCTTCTACCTCCTGTTCACCTACGCCGGCGAAGCCCAGGCCGTCTGGGTGGCCCGGGCGTTCTTTGTCTGGCTGAGCATCATCAACCTGTTCCTCATCTCCATTTTCTGGTCGTTCATGAGCGACGTATACCGGCCGCTGCAGGCAAAGCGGCTGTTTGGCGTCGTCGCCGTGGGCGGGACGCTGGGAGCGACCCTTGGCTCCGCCATTACGACCACCCTGGTGGGGATGCTGGGGCCGGTGATGCTGCTGCTGGTGGCGGCCCTTCTGCTGGAGCTCGCGGCGCAATCCTCCCGCATTCTCGATCGCCACGAGGGTCGCCTGGCGGACGCTGCCCGCCGCGACGAGGCGCAGGCCATCGTCGCCGATGTGGATGTCCCGGTGGACCTCGCCGGCGGCAGCCGGCGCACACCGGAGGACCGGCCTCCGGATTCGGGCCGAGAGGTGATCGGCGGCCGGGTTCTCGACGGTATCCGGCACGTGCTGCAATCGCCCTATCTGCTGGGCATCGCCGGGTTCGTGGGACTGTTCGCCATCATGTCCACGTTTCTCTACTTCCAGGTGGCAGCACTCATGGAGGCCACCTATCCGGATGATCCCGGGGCCCGCACCCGCGTGTTCGGCGCCCGGGACCTGGCAGTGAACAGCCTGACCCTGATCACGCAGCTCTTCCTCACCGGCCGTATCCTGCGCTACCTGGGGGTCGGGATGACACTGGCGTTCCTGCCGGTGCTGAGCATGATCGGCTTCGGCATCCTCGGGGCGGCGCCGGTCCTGCTGGCAGCCGTCGCCTTCGAGATCCTGCGGCGGGCGGGGAACTTCGCGGTGATGCGCCCTACCCGGGAGGTGCTGTACACGGTGCTGTCCCGGACGGATCGCTACAAGTCGAAGAACTTCAACGATACCTTCGTCTATCGCCTGGGGGATCAACTGGGGGCCTGGACCTACCAGCCCCTGTACTGGCTAGGCCTGAGCCTGGGCATGCTGGCCTTCATCATGGTGCCGGTTTCCGTCGTCTGGCTGTTGCTGGCGCTGTGGCTCGGCAGGATGTACCGGCGGAAATACGCCGGTAACCATGGCGATCCGCGTACGGTTACGGCTCCAGGCCGGTCAGTTCGTCACTGAGCCGGCGCAAACGCTCCCTGGCCTCCGGACTCTCCGCCTGGCGGTGGGGCCGCGCCTGCACCAGGCCGTTGTAGTAGGCGCCGTGTTCCACCTCATCGCCACGCACCAGGTTGACCACTGCCTCCACGCCCTCCTCGACGGAGGAGCGCGGGCGCGCGCCACGGGAGAGAACCATGCCGGTGTCCATCATGGTGGCGGGGTGCAGGGCGGTGACCAGGACGCCGGAACCCTCCAGCTCCCGGGCCAGATCCCGGGTGAAGAGGATCTGTGCCAGCTTGCTCTGGGCGTAGGCGCGCCCGTCGCTGTAGCCGTGCTCCAGCATGATGTTGTCGAAATCCAGCGGTTGCTGGGCGCCGGAAGCGACATTGACGATACGCGCCGGGGCGCTGTCGACGAGACGCGGCAGGAGCCGACGGGTGAGCAGGTAGTGGGAGAGGTAGTTGACCTGGAAGTGCAGTTCGTGGCCGTCCTCGCTCACGACCCGTCCCTGTTCCGGTTCCAGCCAGATGCCGGCATTGTTCACCAGTACGTCGAGACGGTGGTACCGGGCCAGGACCGTTTCGGCAAAGGTGCGCACCTCGTCCAGCGATGCCAGGTCGGCGGCGTGGAAGCTGGCGCTGCCCCCGGCCTGTTCCTCGATCCGGCCTACGACCTCGAGACCTCGTTCCCGGTCGCGGCCATGGACGATGACGTGGGTGTCACGGTCCGCCAGTGCCAGGGCTACTTCCCGGCCGAGGCCACCGGTGGAGCCGGTGACGAGCACGATTTCCTTCGCCGCGAATTCGTCTGTGTTCCCCGGCAGGCTCATGGTGATCCCCAGTGCAAGCAGGCAGACTGCCGCCCCTGCCCTCGGCCCGAGGGCAATCATCGCCCGTATGCTGCGGCATGCCTGCATGGCTTCAGGCGCGGTGCGACCGTCCGTCCCGGAGGCGGTCGCACCGGCAGTTCCTCAAAAGCCGCCCAGCAGCCGAAAGCCGGGCGGCGGTTCCGTGTCGCTGACCAGAGTAACGGCCGAGCCGGATACCCGGCTGTTGGCATAGACCAGGTCACTGCCGGTAATCATGAGGCGGTGAGGTCCAAGGCCGAACTCGGTCATCATGACGCTGGGGAAGCCGGCTTCCTCGTCCAGGGCGCCCAGATCCACGGGTGGATTCGCCGGGTTCGCGGCGTCCAGAACCCTGAGCCGCTGTTCCGCGATGGTACCGGGGCTCGCGTCCACCTCCACCAGGAATACTTCGCTTGCTTCGCGCGGCGGTGCGGCGCCGAAGCCCTCCACCGTGTCCGCGGGGTTGGACCCTCCCTGCCATTGCTGGTCCTGGAAAGTGATGGCGTCGGTACTGCCGTCGGCGGGTATGGCGCGGGCCTCGGGATCCATCCCCGTGAGGTTGTAGAACACCCAGCCGTTGGCGCTGGCGCGGATCGTGGTGACGAAGGTGGTGTCCGAGGCGTCGGAGAGACTGTCGAGCACGAACGGTGCCGTGCCGCCGTTGGCCGCCACCGAGCGCAGTTCCGAATCCCAGCTGTCGTCGGTGGTTCGCCACGCCCATACCACCCGATCGTCGACGGCCACCGCCATGGTTGCCGTGGTGTCCGCCGCTGCCTGATCGATCACCTCGACACCGGATGCATCCACCCGCCAGAGGTAGTTACCGTCGACATCCCTGCCGGTCATGAACAGTGCGGAGCCGGATGTGGTGAAATGGGCTGGCGCGGTGTCCGTGATGTGGCCCAGGTACGTGACGGCGCCGGGATCGCCGCCGGCGGGGTCGTACAGATAGAAGTCGGTTTGACTGGAATGGCTTTCGCTGAAGACGATGGTGCCGTCGTCGAACCGCGTCTGCATGCCGCGCTCGAGTCCCTGCAGGCTGTCGAACATCTCGTCGCCCACCTGGTTGAACCCGGGGTCGAGCTTGACGACGGCGTCGGTTCCGGGGCCGTCGTGGCGGCGGTGCGCCAGCCAGCCCCGCGCCTCACCGGTGTCGGCATCGGTGATGGGGCCGAAGAGGCCCAGATCGCCGTCCAGGTCCGCGGGGCTGGCGGATGCGTCGTCACCCACGCGAACGGCGTACCAGCTGGCCTGGCCGTCGTCGGTCCTGCGGTAGGCGAGAGCGCTGTTGTCGGGATCCTGGTAGTCGGTGGCAAGAAACATCATGTCGATGCTGTCGGCCCCGTCCTCGGCGGAAATGCGTTCCGGGCTCGGCAGGTCCGCCGATTCCGCGACGACTGCGACGGAGCGGATCTCGTCCCCGGCGGTGTAGATGACGCGATCGACGTGGGCGCCGGAGACCGTGCCGCCGCCTGCCGGGTCGCCACCGGGGAGGATGATCTCCACATCGCTGGAATTGTCGGGATTGAGCCCCGAGTCCAGTGTTGCCACGACGCCGCTGGATGGGTCAAAGGCGCAGAGGTCATCACCGAGGGCAAACATCTGGATGGTCTCGACCCCGGCATCCGTGTCGAGGCCATCGGCGCCACTGGCAACGTTGACAGTCGTGTCGCATTCGCCCGCCGCCACGCCGTTGTCATCGCCCGGACCGTTGCCATTGTCGTTGCCGATTTCGTCATTGCCGTTGTCTTCGTCGCCGTTGCCGCTCCCGCCGCTGCTGCCGCCGAAGCAGCCCGCCATGGCTGCCGCGGCCACGCAGGCAAGCCCGAGCGCCGCAAGTCGGGGCGCTGGCGTATGCGATGCAAGGTTCATGGTGGTGCCCTCCTGGATTTGCTCCGCGAATGGTCGACGCGCGGGGTCGCCCGGCAGGCGATGGAATCGTTGGGTCTGGCCTGCCGTTTGCCGGGTCTCCGGCGAACATCATACCTTCGTGGTACTTGCCCTGAGCGTAGGAGAGGGTTGTAGTTCGGCGCAACCCGTGCCGGTGCGTGGTGCCTAGCCGTGCGCCAGCCGGAGGCCCGTCGTGGCGGCTGTGAAGCGTGCCGTGGAAAGGCAGTGCTTCCCGGTGGATTGCCGGCGCATTGCAGGGATGTTGCGGGGTGTTCGTGGCGTGGGGCCGGCACAGTACACTGTGCGGCAGTCAAGCCGGCCTGCGGACCTGCAGGCTGCGTGATGGGGAGTGATGCGAGTGGCCCTGGGTCTGAACTGGTGGCAGCAAATCCTACTGTGGCCCGGGACCACCTTCATGGACTGGTTCGCGCGGAACTTTCCGTACCTGGTCATCCGCCACGATTTTGGCTTCACGATCGAATCCTACATCTACTGGTCCGTGGTGTTCTCGGCCGGTTTCTGGGCGCTGTCGATCATTGTTCTGGGTATCGTGCTGCGTCGGTCGCTGACTCCGACGTGGCGACGGCACGGTCGTTGACGGTCCGTCACGCGGGATCCGAAGCCTCAGTTCCTGTACAGGAGTTGCAGCCGGCCGGGAGGTAGTGTAGTGTTGTACATATATTGTACATTTATTGTCCTGGTTTTCTCCGGCAGTCCGTTTCGTCAAGGACTTCTCGCGTTAGCGCATCCTGTCCCCTGTGCGCTCCCGGCCGACCTTCGTGGTGGCCGGGTTCTTTTTTTCCGGAAGCCGGTCGGCGACGCCCCACGATTACGGGCCGCCGGCGTGCAGTGGGCGGATGGTCCCGCGTGCATGGTTTGTGGGAGGTGCGCTCAGGCGCTACCCAGTTCGCGGCCGCCCCGTGTGGCGGTGGTCCCGGACGGACCGTAGGATGGCGGGGTGACATCGTCCTCTCCGTGCAGCAGTTCCAGCAGGCGCTGGTTTTCTGCCAGGCTGCGACGGATGATGGTCCCGGAGGCGTCGTTCATGGCCTGCCCCTGCCGCAGCAGGGCAAGGGTCTGACGCCAGAGCGCCACCAGGTCACGGTCCGCCTGCTCGGCGAGGAGGGATTCCATGCCGGCCTGGTCGTCGCTCCATCCGGCCTCCGTGACAAGGCTCCGCCGACGGGCGTCCAGCTCCTCGATTTCTTCCAGCAGCGCCAGCTTGTCGCGGGCAAGGGTTTCCAGGCCCCGTACATCGCGGCGGCCAACGCGCTGCTGTTCTTCCCCGAGGATGCCGCGAAGCTGTTCGCACCGGTCCCGCAGGGCCACAAGGAGCTTCTCCAGTGCCGGTTCGGCGTTTGCCGTTGCCGTCATTGCGCTAGCGCTCCAGCAGCCCTTCGAGTTCGATGAACTTGCTGGCGATCCGGTCCGCGTCGATGGGGTAGTTGCCTTCGGCGATGCTCTGCCGGATCGCCTCGACCCGCTCCATGTCCACGTCGGGTGCCTGCTCGATAGCGGCGCTTACCGCCTGCAGCCGTTCCGATGTACTGGCCCGGGCGGATTCACCGCCGGCTTCTTCCGCCGGGCGTCCGCCAGCCGGCTGGTTCGCGATCTCGTTGCTCTGGCGACTGCGCAGGCTCTCGGCGAGCGCCCGATCAACGCCCTGGTTGCCACCATTGATGGAATTGGTCATGTACCGTGACTCCTTGCCGCCATGGCCCGGGGAGGAAGCGGACGCCGGATGCCGGGCCCATTCCAGCTCGTGCCGTGGTTATCGGCCGTGCCTGCACGGACTTTAGCGTGCGGCGCAAGAATTTCCATGGACGTGTTCACAGGGGAATCCTAACACGGCTGTCGCCGATGATTTCTCCTTCCACCACCTGCTCCGAGCGCGGGTTGCGGATGCGGATGCGGTCCCCCAGGGCGCCGCTGTCCAGTGCCTCGCCCTGCATGCTGACATGGGTGGTGGCTGTTTCCGCCAGAACCGTGACGGTCTGTCCGCGGCGGATCAGTTCCGGCGCGGTGAGCAGTGACGGCGTCACGATCTCGCCTTCCCCTGCGGCGCGGCGGAGTTCCATGCCGATGATCCGGTCGGATTCGGTGAAGTAGCCGTGACCCAGGCGACCCACATTGGCTTCCACGCGTACCAGGTCCGCTTCCTGCACCCGTTGTCCGCGATGCAGGCTGCGACTGAGCCGGTAGACCTCCATGTAGCTGTTGATGCGGGCCGATACGTAGATGGTCCAGGGGGTGGTGCCGGTGCAGCGCACGCCGATAGTGCTGCGACCGCTGTTGCGGTTGGCGTGATTGCGGAAGGCCTCCAACGGAGCATCGCAGGACCGCAGGCGCAGGCGGGGGTCGAGGCTGCCGATCTCGACGTCCGAGCGCGTTCCATTGGGGATCAGGTTCTCTGCCGCGTAGCTCCTGGCGACGTCGCGGATGCTGTCCAGCGACTGGACGTCCGCGGCGGCAATGCCGGCATGGAACAGTAGCGCCAGAGCAATGGCGGTCAGCGACGGTTTTCCGGCGGCCAAAGTTGTGACGCGGGTCAGCGTCATGTTCCCGGGCGTGCGGATATGCTTTCTCACGTTCGTGTCCTCCGCGCCGATGCGGTGTTCACGGAAAAATAAGCACAGAGCGTGCCACTCCGGCTGAAACGGTCGGGCCGAAGCCCGTACTTCAGCTGCGAACCCGGTGGCCGATACGGTGGGGCAGAAGCAAGGAACGAGGCCGAGACATGTCAGGCATCATGGATACCGTTGACCAGCGGACCAACCTGGTCGGACAGAACCGCCTGGAACTGCTGCTGTTCAATCTGAACGGCAGTCAGACGTTCGGGATCAATGTCTTCAAGGTGTGCGAGGTCATTCGAACGCCCCGCCTGGTGCGCATGCCCCATGCCAATCCGGCGGTGGCGGGGGTGGCGTATATCCGCGGCAAGACCATTGCCGTGCTGGACCTCAGCCTGGCCACGGCCGGTACGCCGGTGGACATGGGCGGCGAGACGTCGATCATCGTCACGGAATACAACCGCACTACGCAGGGCTTCGTGGTCCGCGCGGTGGACCGCATCGTCAATCTCAACTGGCAGGACATCATGCCGCCGCCAAGCGGCGCTTCCGGGGCGGCCTACCTCACCGGCGTGACGCGGGTGGACGACCGGCTGGTACAGATCATCGATGTCGAGAAGGTCATGGCCGAGGTGACGAGCCAGGGCGCACCGGTGAAGGCCGGCGGGCGCCAGGAGCAGCATGCCGGGGCGGCGGAGCGGCATGTGCTGGTGGTCGACGACTCCGTCGTTGCCCGCAGGCAGGTGCGGGATACGCTGGCCGAGCTCGGGGTACAGGTGAGCGTTGCCCGCAACGGCGAAGAAGCGCTGGAGTCCCTCCGCCAGTGGGCGCGTGACCCTGCGGGTACGCCTTTCGAGCAGATGCTCATGGTCATTTCCGACATCGAGATGCCGCGCATGGATGGCTATACGCTGACGGCGGAGATCCGTCGTGACGAGTCGCTCAAGCACCTGCATGTCCTTCTGCATACATCCCTGAGCGGCGTGTTCAACGGCAGCATGGTCAAGCGCGTGGGTGCCGATGATTTCCTGGCCAAGTTTGCCGCCGATGAACTGGCCCAGCGCGTGGTGCAGCGACTCGATGCGGCCTGACCAGGGTAGCCTTGATAACATGTGGGTCTACCGGAAAAGCGGCGCGATAGCGCCGCTTTTCCGGTGTCTCTTCCCGATCCGGCCCTAAGGAAACCACCTTGGCTGCCAGCAGGCATATCGACCCCGAGCACTACCAGGCGTTTCGACGTTTCCTGGAGGACTCCTGCGGGATCGTCCTCGGGGACAACAAGCAGTACCTGGTGTCGAGCAGGCTCGGGCAACTCATGGTCCGCGAAAGCATTGCCGATCTCGGTGAGCTCGTGCGGCGGGTTGATGACCGGCGCGCCGCCGGCCTGCGTGGCAAGGTCATCGAGGCGATGACCACCAACGAGACCCAGTGGTTCCGGGACAGCTACCCGTTCGCCATTCTTCAGGATCGGCTGTTCCCGGAGTTCGACAAGGGCGGCATGAGCCATGTGCGCATCTGGTCGGCGGCCTGTTCCTCCGGGCAGGAGCCGTACTCCATCAGCATGGCGCTGGAGGAGTACCGGGCTCGGGGCAGCCGCCTGGAGGCCGAGATCGTCGGCACGGACATCTCGCCGGCCATGGTGGCCCACGTGCGTGCCGCCCACTACGGCGGCAGCGCGATCAACCGCGGGTTGTCCCTGGATCGGCGCAAGCGCTTCTTTCGCCAGGTGGACGGTGATGTCTGGGAGGTACGCCCGGAAGTCAGGGGCCGCGTCCGGGCACATGTCCACAATCTGCTGGAGAGCTTCGCCGCGCTGGGACGGTTCGAACTGATCTTCTGCCGCAACGTGCTGATCTACTTTTCCGCGGTGTCCCGGGAGGACATCCTGGGGCGGATGTGCCAGCAACTCTCGCCCGGCGGCTACCTGATCGTCGGCGCCTCGGAATCCCTGGCCCGCCACGCGGACGAGCTGGAAATGGTCCGCAGCCATGGCGGCGTGATCTACCGGCGGCGGGGAACGCGCTGACCGGCGGCGGCAAGGACTTGCCGCCGGCTTGCCGGCTTGCCGCCGTCAATTCTCCGCCACCATCGGTATCGACCGGCGACCGGAGAACTTTAGCCCCCTGTGGCAGGCCGCCCGGATACAGGGCCGGGCGGCGATCCGGCTCCCTTCAGGCCGCGTAACGGTGCGGTCCGTGCTTTCCCCGGACAGGTATTGGCACGCCTTTCGCATCAGCCCTTGCGGACACATGTGAGGGCGGGGCAATGAGCATCTCTCTGGAGAAGACATTCGGATTGCAGGCGGCGGCGCTGAAGCTTCGGGGCGAACGCCACCAGGTACTGTCCCAGAACCTGGCCAACGCGGACACCCCCAACTATAAGGCCCGCGATTTCGACTTCCAGTCGGCGTTGCGGGCGGTGGAGGGCACGCAGTCCGGCCAGCGGCTCGCCATGACAACGACCCACCCGGGTCATGTTCAGGGCGCCGCGGGCAGTACGTCCCCCGTGGAACTGCAGTACCGCCAGCCACTGAGCCCATCCCTTGACGGCAATACCGTGGAGAGTCATGTCGAGCAGGCACGCTTCGCCGAGAACGCGGTGAGCTACCAGGCCAACCTGACCTTCCTGGGAGACCGGATCACCGGGCTGATCGGCGCGATTCGAGGAGAGTGACCACCATGTCCCTGTACAAGGTATTCGATGTCGCCGGTTCGGCGATGAGTGCCCAGTCCCTGCGGCTGAACATGACCGCCAGCAACCTGGCCAACGCGGAGACGGTCGCGGGGAGTCCGGAGGAGGCCTACAAGGCGCGCAATCCGGTATTCGCCGCGACGCTGCAGGCGGTGCGCGGCGAAGGGTCGCCGGCCACCGGAGTGTCGGTGCGCAATGTGGTGGAAAGCCAGGCGCCGAACCAGGCGCTGCACATGCCCGACCATCCGGATGCCGACGCCAACGGCTACGTCTACCGCTCCAACGTCAATACCGTGGAAGAGATGGTGAACATGATTTCCGCTTCCCGTTCCTACCAGAACAGCGTGGAAGTCATGAGCACCTCGCGGGATCTGCTGCTGCAGACCATACGCCTGGGTCAGTAAGGAGATAGCCCATGTTCAGTTCCCTGGCACCGACCGGCGGGTCGGATGACAAGAAGCAGCCGGACGGCGCTGCCGGAAAGGGTCACGATGAGCTGGGTGCGGAAGACTTCCTCAAGCTCATGATCACCCAGTTCCAGAATCAGGATCCGTTCGAGCCCATGGAGAGCGGCGAGTTTCTGGGGCAGCTGGCCCACTTCACCAGCGCCAACGGCATCACCCAGATGAAGCAGTCGTTCGACGAGTTCGCCACCGGCATGAAGTCGGACCAGGGGCTGCGCGCGGCGAACCTGGTGGGCCGGGACGTCCTGATCGAGAGCGGTTCCGGCGCCCTGCGCGAAGGGGAATCCCTCTCCGGGGCCGTGCAGATGCTTGCCCAGATCGACAGCCCGGTGCTGCGCATCGAGAACGCCGCCGGTGAGGTGGTGCGGGAGATGTCGCTGGAATCCCACGCCGACGGCCTGGCGCATTTCAGCTGGGACGGGCAGGACGACAAGGGCAAGCAGATGGCTCCGGGCACCTACTATCTGAGCGCCCAGGGTTCCCGGGATGGCGAGACCATTGGCCTGGACGTCCTGACCGCGGCGCGGGTGAACAGCGTCACCCTGGGGCAGGGCGGCGAGAGCCCCAGGCTCAGTCTTGACGGTGTCGGCGACAAATCGCTCGACGACGTGCGACAGATTCAATAACCGAGGGTACAAGCCATGTCGTTCAACATTGCGCTATCCGGCCTGAATTCCGCTGCCGCGGATCTCGACGTGACCAGCAACAACATCGCCAACACCGGTACGGTCGGGTTCAAGGAGTCGCGGGCGGAGTTCGCGGACATTTTCGCCGCCTCCCAGCTTGGTCTGGCCCAGAACGCCGTGGGGCAGGGGTCGCGCCTGACCAACGTGCGACAGCAGTTCGGGCAGGGCAATTTCGATTTCACCGGCAACAGTCTTGACCTTGCCATCAACCAGGGGGGCTTTTTCCGTCTCAACGACGGCGGCGACATCTCCTATTCCCGCAACGGTGCCTTCGAACTGAACAACGAAGGGTATATCGTCAGCGCCGACGGCAAGAACCTGACCGGGTACACGGCCAATGCCGACGGCGAGCTCACGGGGGCGGTGGGCGATCTGCAGGTCAGTACGGGGGACCTGGATCCCAGTCCGTCCACCAACATGAACCTGACCGCCAACCTGGATGCCAACGAGGAAGAGCCCGGAACTCCCTTCCAGGATGACGAACCCGGGAGCTACAACGATTCCACCTCGACCACGGTATACGACTCCCTCGGCCGGGGGCACCTTGCCACCCTCTATTTCGTCAAGGGACCGGCGGACAACGAGTGGGTGATTCATACCGACGTCAACGGCACGCCCGGGGGCAGCATTGACGTGACCTTCAACACGGACGGCACGCTTGCGACGGTGAACGGTGGCGCCGGCACGACGGCGGATTTCGCTGTGGACGCGGCGGATACCGACGGCATGGACGGGGCCGACGATCTGGAGGTGTCGCTGGACCTGGCGAGCCTGACCCAGTTCGGTACGCCCTTCAACGTCGCCGAGCTGCGCCAGAATGGCTACACCGCCGGCCAGTTCTCGAGCCTGGACGTGGGTGGCGACGGGACCGTGTTCGGCCGGTTCAGCAATGGCCAGTCCCGGGTGCTGGGGCAGGTCGCCCTGGCCCAGTTCGCCAACCCGGAGAAGCTCACCCAGCTCGGGGAGACCAGCTGGGCCGAGAGTTTCGAGTCCGGCGCCCCGCTTCTCGGGGCCCCCGGTACCTCCGGGCTCGGGAACATCGAGTCGGGGGCGCTTGAGGAGTCCAACGTCAACATCACCGAGCAGCTGGTGAAGATGATCACGGCCCAGCGCAACTTCCAGGCCAACGCCAAGATGATCTCCACCCAGGACCAGGTCACCCAGGAAATCATCAACATCAGGTAATCGCCATGGACCGCTTCGCCTATCTGGCCATGACCGGCGCCAAGCACTCGTTGCAGGCGCAGCAGCACAACAACCACAACCTGGCGAACGTCAATACGCCGGGGTTTCGGCAGGACCTGGACCAGCTCGTCTCGCAGCCGGTCCGGGGGCCTGGTTACGACAGCCGGGTGTATTCCGTCGAGACCTCCGTGGGCCATGACTTCCGCCCCGGCAGCATCATGACGACCGGGCGTGACATGGATGTGGCGATGGCCGGTGACGGCTGGATTGCGGTGCAGGGGCTGGATGGCAACGAGGCCTATACCCGCCGCGGTGATCTGCGCATTTCCTCGCTCGGGGTGCTTGAGAATGGCGCCGGCCACCCGGTGATGGGCGATGCCGGACCCGTGGCCATCCCGCCGGCGGACAAGGTCGAGATCGGCCAGGACGGCACGATCTCCATTGTGCCGGCCGGGCAGCCGGCGGAGCAGATGGTGGTGCTGGACCGGATCAAGCTGGTCAACCCGCCGGTACAGGAGCTGGGCAAGGGTGATGACGGCCTGTTCCGGCTTGGCGACGGCGGGATCGCACCGGCGGATGGCGCCGCGCGGCTGACCAGCGGTGCCCTGGAGGGCAGCAACGTCAACTCCGTCGAGGCGCTGGTGAACATGATCGACCACGCCCGGCAGTTCGAGACGTACGTGAAGCTGCTCAACAAGGCAGAGGAAAACGACAGCGCCAGCAGCTCCCTGCTGCGCTCGCAAGGCTGACGGAGGAAACGACCATGAATCCCGCACTGTGGGTTGCCAAGACCGGGCTCGATGCCCAGCAGACCAGGATGCAGCTGGTTTCCAACAACCTGGCCAACGTGAATACCACCGGCTTCAAGAAGGACCGGGCGGTATTCGAGGACCTGATCTACCAGACCGTGCGTCAGCCCGGTGGCCAGGATACGCAGGACACCCAACTGCCCACGGGTCTCTCGCTGGGTACGGGGGTGCGGGTCGTGGCCACGGAGAAGGAACACACCCAGGGCAATGTCACGCAGACTGGCAATGCGCTCGATCTCGCCATCGAGGGCCGGGGATTCTTCCAGGTGCTGCAGCCGGACGGCACCATCGCCTATACCCGGGACGGCTCCTTCCAGGTGAATGCCGACGGTGAAATGGTGACCTCCAGCGGCCAGTTGCTGCAGCCCAATATCAACGTCCCGCCGAATACCGAGCAGGTCACCATCGGCCGGGACGGCACCGTGTCGGCCAAGGTGCCGGGGCAGGCGCAGCCGGTACAGGTCGGCAACATCCAGCTCGCGGAGTTCATCAACCCGGCCGGCCTGGAGCCCCTGGGCCAGAACCTGTACGCGGAGACCGCGGCCAGCGGTGATCCCCAGGTGGGTGTGCCGGGGCTCAACGGCCTCGGCCAGATCATGCAGGGGGCACTGGAGGGGTCCAACGTCAACATCGCCGAGGAGCTGGTGAACATGATCGAGACCCAGCGGGCGTTCGAGACCAACACCAAGGCCATCTCCACGTCCGACCAGATGCTGCAGTTCATCACCACCAACATCTAGCCGCCGAACGGCTGGGGGGCGCGTCATCATGAAACGGATCGTATTGCTGGCAGGTGTGCTGCTCCTGGGCGGGTGTTCCACGGTGCCCGATCATCACCGGGAGCCGCCGGCGCTGCCGCAGCCCGTGATCCACGAGAAGCCGCGCCAGGACAACGGCGCGATCTTCCAGGCGGGGCGGGACCAGAGGCTGTTCGAGAACCGCACGGCCCTGCGGGCCGGTGATCTCATCACCATCATCCTGGAAGAGGAAACCGGGGCCAGCAAGCAGGCCAGCACCAGCGTCAGCAAGAACAGCGACACCAGCATCGGCGCGCCGCAGATGTTCGGTCGCGACGTCACCATCGGCGGCAATCCGCTCTCGGCCTCCGCCAGTGCTGACCGGGACTTCAACGGCTCCGGCAACGTCAACCAGCAGAACGAGCTCACCGGGGTGCTTACCGCCATCGTCGTGGATATCCACCCCAGCGGCACGCTGGTGGTCCAGGGGCAGAAGAAGCTCACCATCAACCACGGCGACGAGTACATCACGCTGACCGGCCTGGTGCGGCCCGACGACGTGCGGCCGGACAACACCGTCTCCTCCACCCGGGTAGCGAACGCCCAGGTGGCCTATACCGGTACCGGCTCACTCGCCGATTCCAATCGCATGGGGTGGATGCAGCGCATCTTCAACTCGCCCCTGTGGCCGTTCTGAGGAAGCATAGCCATGACGATCGTGACACGCGGTTTCGCATTCCTGCTGCTCTGCCTGCTGGCCACCGGCGCCTGGGCGTTTACCGGCGAGCGGGTCAAGGATCTGGCCTCGGTGCAGGGCGTACGCAGCAACCAGCTGGTGGGCTACGGCCTGGTGGTGGGGCTGGATGGCACGGGTGACCAGACCACGCAGACACCGTTCACCACCCAGAGCATCCGCAGCATGCTGGCGGCCCAGGGCGTCCAGCTTCCCGAGGGCATCAACCTGCAGACCAACAACGTCGCCGCGGTCATGGTGACCGCAGAGCTGCCGGCGTTCGCCCGGCCCGGGCAGACCCTGGACATCACCGTTTCGTCCCTGGGCAACGCCCGCAGCCTGCGGGGCGGCAACCTGCTGCTCACTCCGCTGCGCGGGGCCGACGGCGAAGTCTACGCCCTCGCGCAGGGCAATCTGGTGGTTGGCGGTTTCGGCGCCGAGGGGGCCGATGGCAGCCGCATCACCGTAAATGTGCCGAGTACCGGCCGGGTGCCCAGCGGCGCCACGGTGGAACGCGAGGTAAAGACACCCTTCGCCTCGGGCGATGCCATCGTCCTCAATCTGCACACCGGGGATTTCACCACCGCGCGACGCCTGGCAGACGCCATCAATGAGTCGCTGGGGCCGGATACCGCTGCCGCCCGGGACGCGGTATCCGTGGAGGTGCGCGCACCCCGGGATCCGGACCAGCGGGTCGGCTTCGTCTCCTACCTGGAGAACCTGCGGGTGGATCCCGGTGAAGCGCCGGCTCGGGTCATCGTCAATTCCCGCACCGGCACGGTGGTGATCGGCAGTCACGTGCGGGTACGCGCCGCCGCAGTCACCCACGGCAGCCTCACCGTCACCATCACCGAGGATTACGACGTGGCCATGCCGGCACCGTTCACGGACGCCGACCCGGTCGTGATTCCCGATACCGACATCGAGATCGTCGAGGAGGCCAACCCCATGTTCATGTTCGGCCCGGGCGTGGAACTCCAGGAGATCGTGAACGCCGTGAACCGCGTAGGGGCGGCGCCGGGGGACCTGGTCTCCATCCTCGAGGCGCTCAAGCAGGCCGGTGCCCTGCGAGCCGAGCTGATCGTGATCTGAACGGTGCCCTGGCCATGAGCATTACTCCGCATGAAGCCAACATCTTCGACAGCAGCGCCGCTACACGACTGCGCCGCCAGCTCGGGGAAGGGTCGGAGGACGGCATTCGCGAGGTGGCGAAGCAGTTCGAGTCACTGTTCGTGCAGATGATGTTGAAGAGCATGCGGGCCGCCACCCCGGGCGACGACCTGTTCTCGGGAACCGGAACCGATCAGTACCGGGACCTCTACGATCAGCAGATGGCCCTGGCCGTCAGTGACGGCGACGGACCGGGGTTCGGCATCGCCGACATGGTGGAGCGCCAGCTGCGCGAGCATGCCGGACTGGAGGCCGCCGCCCCCGCGGGAGGCGGCAAGGGGATACAGGAGTACCGGCGCATGCCCGTTCGCGAGCTCGCTTCTCCTCCGGCGGCGGAGAGCGCACCGAAACCCGGTGCTCCCGTCACCGCAGCCAGCGGCCTCGGGGGCAAGGGGGACGGCTGGGATACCCCGGAGGAGTTTGTCCGCGACATCTGGCCGGCGGCGCGCCGTGCCGCGGACGAACTGGGTGCCGATCCCCGCGCGCTGGTGGCCCAGGCGGCGCTGGAGACCGGTTGGGGCCGGCACGTGATCCGCCGCTCCGACGGCGAGGGCGCCAACAACCTGTTCGGCATCAAGGCCGGTGCCGGCTGGGAGGGGGAACGGGTGCGGGTGCCGACGCTGGAGTACCGCGATGGTATCCCCCGGCGCGAGATGGCCGAGTTCCGCGCCTACGACACTCTGGAAGAGAGTTTTCGCGATTACCTGGCCTTCCTGCGGAACAATCCGCGCTACGCCGACGCGCTGGAGGTCAGTGACGATCCCGTGGCCTTCACCGACGCGCTGCAGCAGGCCGGTTATGCCACGGATCCCCAGTATGCCCGCAAGATCCAGCAGATCATGTCGGGGGATATTCTCGAGGCCGCACTGCCCGGGCTAAAGAACGGCGGTCAGCGGACGACATCACTGTAACGCAGGGAGTGGCGTCGCCACGGCGCTCTCCAGGGGAGTCAGACAGTCATGGCGAACATCTTCTCGACCAGTGTCTCCGGCCTGCTCGCCAGCCAGCGGGCGCTGGCGACCACCGGGCACAACATCTCCAACGTCAATACCGAGGGCTACAGCCGCCAGTTCGTTGACTTCTCCACGCGAACGCCCAGCGTCAGCGGCCAGGGTTTCATCGGTAATGGCGTGCAGACGGACAGTGTCCGGAGAATGTTCGACCAGAGCCTGGAAACTTCCCTGCAGAAACACATCGCCGAGTTCGAGCGGCTGGATACGCTGGCGGCGTTCAATGGCCGTGTGGACAACCTGCTGGCGGACGAGGATGCCGGGCTGGGCCCGGCACTGAACCGGTTCTTCGACGCGCTACAGGATGCGGCCAACGATCCCACGTCCAACGCCGCCCGCCAGGTCATGCTCTCCGAGGCGGAGAGCCTCGCGGGTCGTTTCGACCTCATCAACCAGCGGCTGGAGGAGCTCGAACGGGACGCCAACAACCGCATTCAACTCGGCGTTGGCGAGATCAACGAACTGGCGGATTCCATCGCCCGGCTGAACCAGGAAATCATCCAGGCACAGGGCAAGACCGGGCAGCCGCCCAACGATCTCCTGGACCAGCGCGACCAGCTCATCAAGCAGCTCTCGGAGAAGGTGGGCGTGTCCACGGTGCCGGAGAGCGGCGGCGCGGTGAATGTCTTCATCGGCAACGGCCAGGCCCTGGTGAGCGGCAACACCACCAACCACATCGCCGCCGTGCCCAGCGATTTCGACCCCAGCCAGTACGAGATCGCCTACGAGCGCTCCGACGGCTCCCGGGTGAACATCACCTCGAACCTGACCGGCGGCGAGATCGGTGGGCTGCTGGATTTCCGGCGGGAGGTGCTGGAACCCACCCGCAACGACCTGGGCCGCCTGGCGGCAACCATCGCCACCACCTTCAACGCCCAGCATCGCCAGGGCCTGCAGTTCGACTCGACCCCCCCGGGCCTGGGGGAGGATTTCTTTAACATTGCCGGCCCCCGACTGCTGGCGGCGGAAGGCAACTCCGCGGGCCTCGGAGAGCCGGCGGTGGCCTTCGATGAGCAGGCGATCGGCGATCTCACCGGGTCCGACTACCGTCTGACCTACCAGGACGGTGACTGGGTCCTGCGGCGGCTGCAGGACAACCATGAGGTGACGCTGGACGATTCCGGCCCTCAGGTGGTGGACGGGCTTGCCATCGATCTCAGCGGCCTGGATCCGGAGGATGGCGACAGCTTCCTGCTGCGCCCGACGAAACAGGCCGCCAGCGGACTGGACGTGAACATCCAGCGCCCCGGCCAGCTGGCCCTGGCCAACCCGCTGACCGGCGGCGAGGTCACGTCGGCGAGCGGTCAGTCAGCGAACACCGGCAGCGGCGCACTGGACCAGGTGTCCGCGGCGGAGATCAGTCCCACGGAACTGCAGGCCCTGCGTGCCGACGGCCCGGTCACGTTCACGTATGAGGCGGATGCCGGCGGCTTCGTGGTCCGGGACGGCAACGGCGACACCCTGCAGACCATCGCCTATGACCCGTCGACCGACAGCAACGGGCTGAGCGCCGAGGTGGCGGAGTACGGCGGCTTCAGCGTCCGTCTTGCCGGGGTGCCCGATGACGGCGATGCCTTCGAGGTGAAGGTGAACGACAACGGCGTCGGCGACAACGCCAACGCCCTGAAGCTCGCTGGTCTGGCCGACGAGGGGACCATGGAGGGCGGCTCCGCCACCTACCAGGAGTTCTTTGGCGGCGTGGTCGGCCGGGTCGGTACGGAAACCCTGCGGGCGCAAAGCAACCGGGATGCCCAGCAGACGCTGTTGCATCAGGCCCGGGAGGAGCGGGAATCCGTCTCCGGCGTCAACCTGGAGGAGGAGGCGGCGCGGCTGCTGCAGTTCCAGCAGGCATTCCAGGCGAACGCCCAGGCCGTATCCGTCGCCAACGAGGTGTTCCAGAGTCTGCTCGGCGCGATTCAGAGGTAAGCCATGCGCATTTCCACCAGCCAGTTTGCCCAGGCCGGCACCAACGCCATCCTCGACCAGCAGTCCCGGTTGCTGGACATCCAGCAACAGCTGGCCAGCGGCCGCAGGATACTCACACCGTCGGATGACCCCGCCGGTTCGGCGCGGGTGCTTGATCTGCAGAAATCCCTGGGCCAGCTCGAGCAGTACAACCGCAACCTGGACCGGGCGGAGCTTGCCCTGCGCACCGAGGAATCCGCCCTGGAGGAAGCCGGCAACATCATCCAGCGCGTCCGCGAGCTGACGGTGCAGGCCCTGAATGCCACCAACGACGGCGAGAATCGCAAGCTGATCGCCGCCGAGGTACGCCAGCTCCAGGAACAGCTGGTCGCCCTGGGCAACTCCCAGGACGGCACCGGCGAGTACCTCTTCGCCGGCAGCAGCACCCGGACGAAGCCCTTCGCCCTGGACGGCGCCGACGCCGTCTATACCGGTGACCAGACCCAGCGCCTGGTGCAGGCGGGCCCGGCCCGGCAGCTCGCCACCAGCCACAGCGGCTACGAAACCTTCATGCGCATTCCCCGCGGCAACGGCGAGTTCGTCGCGGCCCCGGCGGACGCCAACACGGGGACCGCGGTGGTGGACGACGGCCGTGTGCTGGACCGCTCGGTGCCGTTCGATGGCCCGTACACCATCGCCTTCTCGGAGGACGCCGACGGCGATCTTGTCTACACCGTCAGCAACACGGACGGGCCGCTGGTGGAGGATGAGCCCTACCAGTCCGGCAGCGGCATCGCCTTCGACGGCCGGGAGATCACCCTGACTGGGGAGCCGGCGGACGGTGACAGCTTTCAGGTTGAAACCGCCGGCTTCCAGAGCGTGTTCCGGACCCTCGGCGACCTCGCCAACGCGCTGGAAGCCTCCGGGTCGGGGGAGTCCGGCGCCGACCGGGCCCGCTTCCGCAACGCCGGCAATGCCGCCCTGGCCAACCTGGACCAGGCGCTGGATCGCGTCGTCGGGGTGCGGGCGGAGGTCGGGGCGCGGCTCAATGCCGTCGATACCGAGCGGGACGCCAACGAGTCCGGTTCCCTGGACCTGGAAACCGCCCGGTCAAGGTTGCAGGACGTGGACTACGCCGAGGCCATCAGCGAGCTCAACCTCCGCCAGGTGGGCCTGGAAGCCGCCCAGCAGAGCTACGTCCGCATCCAGGGCCTGACCCTGTTCAACTACCTGTAGCGCAGCGGCAGCCACCACAAAACCCCAACTGACGCCCTCCGTAGGGTAGCTGGCGCGCAGCGGCAGCTACCAATGAACTCCCTGGCTCAACCTGCCCAAGGTCCACCAACTGTGACGTCCGTCACAAAAAAGCCACCGGAACGGTTAAAGTTCCCCCGGGCCATGCCGCTAAACCCCCTGAACAAAGAAATCCAGCAATGCTGGAGCAGGTCGGTGCCGCGCACCGGATCAACTCAGGAGTGGGAACGATGGCTCAGGTAATCAACACGAACGTACTGTCGCTGAATGCTCAGCGGAACCTCACCACCTCGCAGGGCGCGCTGGCCACCAGCCTGGAGCGTCTGTCCTCGGGGCTTCGCATCAACAGCGCCAAGGACGATGCTGCCGGTCTGGCCATCTCCGAGCGCTTTACCACGCAGATCCGCGGTATCGACCAGGCGGTGCGCAACTCCAACGACGGCATCTCCCTGGCGCAGACCTCGGAAGGCGCCCTGCAGGAGATCCAGAACAACCTGCAGCGCGTCCGCGAGCTGGCGGTGCAGTCCGCCAACGCCACCAACAGTGCCTCCGACCGGGCGGCGCTGGACCAGGAAGTGCAGCAGCGCCTGGCGGAGATCGACCGCATCGCCAACCAGACGGCCTTCAACGGCCAGAAGGTGCTGGACGGCAGCTTCGGAGCGGCCGCCTTCCAGGTGGGCGCGAACGTTGGCGAGACGATCAACGTCAGCCTGGATGCCAGCGCCCGGACCAATGCCATCGGCGCCGTCGCGGTCGCGGAAGCCGATCTCAGCGACGTCATCGTCGAGGGCGAGGACGGTGTGCCCGGCTCCTACACCACCAACGACGTCAGCGCACTGCTCGGCGAGGACCTCTCCTCTGCCGGCGACGGTGGTACGTACGTGGTGGATAACGTCACAACAACCGACTACGACGCTGCTGCTGATGCCACCTTCACGGTGGATGGCATCGAGGTCACGCTCGATGTTGAGTACGGCAGCGGAGCTGACTTGGCGGAGGCGATCGAAACCCAGCTGAACGCCGAGGCGGGGGCCA
>SLLM01000401.1 GCA_007134055.1 Ectothiorhodospiraceae bacterium
AGCCACGGAGTCCGAAGCCACGGAGTCCGAAGCCACGGAGTCCGAAGCCACGGAGTCCGAAACCGCGGAGTCCGAAACCGCGGAGTCCGAAACCGCGGAGTCCGAAACCGCGGAGTCCGAAACCGCGCCGACAGGCACGCCACTGATTGATCCTGTCCTGTATGACATTTTCCGGGCGGAGACCCTGGATCACCTGGCTTCGGTACGCGGATTCATCGAGGGTTGCCGCAATCAGGGTGACTCCTGTGCCGTTTCCGATGCACTCGGTCGGGCTCTGCACACGCTTGCCGGCAGCGCCCGCATGGCCAATGTGACGGATATCGCTCTCCTGGCGCGTGGGCTGGAACAGTTTGTCGAGCGTCGCCGGGAACAGGGCCGGCGGGTTGACGTCGCGGACAATGCGCTGCTGGAGGATGGTGTCAACCGGATTGGTGAGCTCCTGGACGCCCTTGGCGATGCCGACCTGCCGATGCCGCCGATTGATGAACTGATGGAGCGTTTGCAGGAGTTCACTGGAACCGGGTGGCGGCCGGGGCCCGCGAATTCCCCGGTAACGACCGGGGCAACCGCGACTGCGCCGGCGCCCCTGGAAGGCACACCGCTCCACGACGCTGATCCGGAACTTGTAGGACTGTTCCTGGAAGAGGCGGAGGACATCCTGCGGCTGCTGGACGAGAGCGTGGAGCGCTGGGACAGGGGAGCGAAGCCGGCGGATCCCATCGCGGAACTGCAGCGATCCCTGCACACCCTGAAGGGAGGTGCGCGACTCGCCGGGTTTGACCATTTCGCCGAGCTATGTCACGGCCTGGAAACCCTGACGGTTCGGGTGGAACGGTCGACGATTCCGGCGGACGACGTCTTCTTCGATCTGCTTGCGTCCAGCCTGGACAGTCTCCATCGCATGGTTCTGGCGGCCCGCTCGGGAGCGGTTCCGGAGGCCGCAGAGCCCGTGCTGGAGAGTATACGGGAACGGATCGCGGACGCCGCGGGCACGGGCGGCGACGCACCCGAAGAGACGCATGATGGCACCGATCCGGAACTGGTCGAGGTGTTCCTGGAAGAATCGGCGGAGGTGCTGCACAGCATCGAGGTCAGCCAGCAGGCCTGGGCCCAGGATCCGGACAATGAAGGCTTGCTTCGCGATATCCAGCGGGCCCTGCATACCCTCAAGGGGGGCGCGCGGATGGCTGGGTACGCCGTCATCGCGGATCTTGCCCACGCCGTGGAAACTCTCCTGAACCGGGTGCGCGACGGCGCCGCGGGAGCCGATCAGGCCCTGTTCGAACTGCTGGAACGCTGCCACGATCAGCTGCACTCCATGCGTGAAGCGGCGGCGTCGGGGCAGTCGCCGCTTGCGGCCACCTCGCTGTGCGACGAGATCGCCGAGCGGCGTGGTGACGTGGTCCCCGAAGAGTCCGCCCCGCCTGCCGATATCCCGCCATCGTTGCCGGAGCGGGCCGTGGAGCTGCCCCGGCCTGCCGGCGCCACCGACCTCGTCCGGGTCCGCGCGGAAATGCTGGACAATCTGGTGAACCACGCCGGCGAGGTCAGCATCTACCGCGCACGGCTTGATCAGCAGGTCGGCGCCTTCCGGTTCAACCTGGCGGAGCTTGACCAGACCGTGGGCCGGTTGCGGGAACAGTTGCGGGCGCTGGAGATAGAAACCGAGTCCCAGATCCTGCACCGGTTCGAACGTCACCCGGCAAGCCCGGATCACGAGGATGGTGAGGGTTTCGATCCCCTGGAGCTGGATCGTTTCTCCCGCATGCAGGAACTCTCCCGGGCGCTGGTGGAGTCTGTCAACGACCTCGGCAGCATCGAAACCATGCTGGACGGTCTGGCCAGGGAAGCGGAAACGCTGTTGCTGCAGCAATCGCGGGTCAACACGGAACTGCAGGAAGGCCTCATGCGTACCCGCATGGTGCCGTTCGCGAACCTGGCGCCGCGGCTACGCCGCATTGTCCGGCAGACCGCGCAGGAGCTGGGAAAACAGGTTCAGGTCCGTGTGCTGGGCGGTCAGGGAGAAATGGACCGCAACGTGCTCGAACGAGTTACCGCGCCGTTGGAGCACATGCTCCGCAATGCCGTTGCCCACGGCATCGAGGTGCCCGACCGGAGGTGGGCGGCGGGCAAGCCGGAAACGGGTCAGATCGTCGTCTCGCTGGATCGGGAAGGATCCGAGGTGGTGCTCCGGGTCGCCGACGATGGAGGCGGAATGGACCTGGAAGCCATTCGCAGCAAGGCGATCGCTCGAGGCCTCATCCGGGGGGACGCGGCCCTCACCGATCGCGAGATCATGCAGTTCGTGCTGGAGCAGGGTTTCAGTACCGCCGAGAGCGTGACGCAGATCGCCGGTCGGGGTGTAGGCATGGATGTGGTCAATGCCGAGATCAAGCAGCTCGGTGGCACACTCGACATCGACAGTCAGCAGGGCCGTGGCAGCACCTTTACCGTGCGCCTGCCCTTCACTCTGGCGATGAACCAGGCGCTGCTTTGTACTGCGGCGGAACAGGCCTACGCAATTCCGCTCACTGCCATCGACGGCGTCGTGCGCCTGACCCGGGAGCAGCTCGAGGCCTACTTCCGGAACGCGGGTGATGCGGAGTATCACTACGCGGGTCAGGACTACCAGGTGCGCGCGCTGGCCGAACTGCTGGGAACCGGGGAAGCAGGCCTTTCCGGCAGCGCCAGACGCGTTCCCGTGATCCTCATACAGACTGGCGACCATCGCCTTGCCCTCCAGGTGGACGGGCTGCTGGGCGCCCGCGAGATCGTGGTGAAGTCCGTCGGCCCCCAGATCAGCAGCGTGCCCGGGATCTTCGGCGCCACCATACTTGCCGATGGCCGGGTGGTTTTCATTCTCGACATGGGTGCCATGGTGCGCCTGGGGGCGGCACCGCCGAGCGAGGACACCACCCCGGTGGATCCGGAACCCGTGCTCCCGGACGAGAATCCGACGGTGATGGTGGTGGACGATTCCATTACCATGCGCAAGGTGGCTACCCGCCTGCTGGAGCGCAATGGCATGTCGGTCGTTACCGCGAAGGACGGGGTGGACGCGGTGGCACTGCTGCAGGAGCATGTGCCCGACGTCATGCTCCTGGACATCGAGATGCCGCGCATGGATGGATACGAACTGGCGACCCACATGCGCAACGACCCGGCGCTCAGGGAGATACCAATCATCATGATCACCTCCCGTACCGGCGAGAAGCACAGGAAGCGGGCCCTGGATATTGGTGTGAGTCGTTATCTGGGCAAGCCCTACCAGGAGACCGAACTCATGGACAACCTCCGGGAGGTGATCGAAGCGCGTCATGGAATCCGCCGGCAATAGCCCCGACTCCGCCGGTACCCTTTCCTCGGTACGTGTGGGTTTGCTGGGATACGAGACTGCCACCAACGAGCTGCGGCGGGGACTCGAGCGGCAGGGCCTGACCGTCGAGCGCATGCCACCCTTGCCCGCCGGGCTGCAGGCGGTGCGCGGGTGCCGTGCGCAGGTGCTGCTCGTGGACATGACCGATGCCGGCGATACCGCCTTCGATGCGGTGGATTCCCTGGTGGAGCAGGCATCCGTTCCCGTGCTCTTCAACGAGACGGATCCGGAGGAGCAGACCGGAACCTGGTTGCGCCGTCTCGCCGGCAAGTTGAGGCAGCTGGCCCGGTCGCGGGAGGGGCCGCGATCCGATGAGCCCCGCAGGGACGCGTCCCCGGTGGCGGCAGGGGAACCGGATCGCGGCGATGATTTCATGGTCTGGGTCCTGGGCGCGTCCTTTGGCGGTCCGGAAGCGGTGCGTCGTTTTTTTGCCGCGCTGCCCGGTACGCCACCGGCTGCGTTCTTTCTTGCGCAGCACATCGGCGATGGCTTCGTCGGTCTGCTGGCCACCCAGCTCAATCGCACGACGGATCTGCAGGTGCAGCCTGCGCGGACCGGCCTGCGGGTGGAGGCCGGCAACGTGTACGTCGCGCCAGTGGACGAGGTGATACGCTTCGATGCGGCCGGCAGGCTGCGACTCGAACGCGACCGGGTCGAGCGGACCTGTCGGCCCAGTGTGGACCTGCTCATGCAGGAAGTGGCGGCCCGGTACGGAGCCCGATCCGGCGCCATTGTCTTCAGCGGCATGGGGGATGACGGTGTCTCTGGTGTGCGCGCCATTGCTGCGGCAGGTGGCGAGATCTGGGCACAGGACAGCGGCAGCTCCGCGGTGAGCAGTATGCCGGACCGGGCCGCTGCCACGGGCGCGGTGTCCCGGCGTGGACCGCCGGAAGAGCTGGCTGCAGGTCTGGCCGCCTACCTGGATAGCTGTCGTGTTCAACGCTGAGCGGAGAGATTCATGGCTGCCGAAGATCCATCCATCCGGTCCCTGCTGATCCCCATGGAGGACAGCCATCTGCTCCTGCCCAGCACTGTGGTGGCGGAGGTGGTTGGCTACAGCGAGCCGGCGCCCATGCCCGGCGACTACCCGAGCTGGTTGCTGGGGAGTTTCAACTGGCGTGGCCAGCAGGTTCCGGTCGTGGCCTTCGAGGACATGAACAGCGGTACCGGCGTTCTTCCGGCGACCCGTGCCCGGCTGCTGGTGCTCAAGGCCCTGGGTGATCGGCCGAAATTGCCGTATTTCGCGATCCTCGCCCAGGGCATTCCGCGCCTGCTGCGGGTGCATCCGGACGGTATCGAGGACATGGAGGAGCCGATGGACGATGCCCCGGCCATCCGGACGGCAGTCCTTGCCCACGGCGAACCGGCCTTCATACCCGACATGGAGTACGTGGAGGATGAGATCCACCGCGTCCTGTTCCGGTAAGGCGGTCCCCGCCGCGACTGCATGAGTACTCCCCGGATTTTCATCTCCCCGCCGCTGGCGAGTGGGCGGCGAGTGCTTCTGGAGGGCGCGGCGGCGCAACATGTGCGTGTGCTGCGGCTGCGGCCCGGTGACTCCCTCGCCGTGTTTGACGGTACGGGAGGCGAGTACGCTGCCGAACTCCTGCATGTCGACCGGCGTCGGGTGGAGGTGCTGTTGCACTGCCACCGGTCGGTGGAGGCGGAATCCCCCTTGAAGCTCACCCTGGTGCAGGCAGTGAGCAAGGGGGAGCGCATGGACTGGACCGTGCAGAAAGCGGTGGAACTTGGCATTAGCCGGCTGCTCCCGGTGTTCACCCGGCGCAGCATCGTGCGCCTGGAAGGGCAGCGGCTGGAGAAGCGCATGACGCACTGGCGGGGGGTCATGCGCAGTGCCTGCGAACAGTGCGGCCGCAATTGTGTGCCGGAGCTGCTGTCCGCCGTCCCGCTGACGGCGGCCTGGGCGCAATTGGACGACGGGGGCCTTAGGCTGGTGCTCGACCCGCGCGGCGGTCGGCGCCTGCGGCAGCTCGCCGACGGGTCGGCAGGCGTTGCCAGTCTGCTGGTCGGTCCGGAAGGCGGGCTCACCGACGAGGAACTCGAGGCCGCGGCCGGACACGGTTTCAAGTCCCTGCTGCTCGGCCCCCGGGTATTGCGTACGGAAACCGCGGGTATCGCGGCGCTGGCCGCGTTGCAGGCGCTGTGCGGCGATCTGGGCTGATGCCGCGGCCCTCCCGCCGCGCTTCGCTCACCGCGTGGCGAGGTCGATGCCCTCCGTCGCCACCGTGGCCAGATGACTGATCTGCGCCTCGGTGATCACGTACGGCGGCATGAAGTACACCACGTTGCCCAGCGGACGCATCAGCGCTTCCCGGCCGAGGGCATGCTGGTAGACGCGCAGTCCTCGTCGCTCCTGCCAGGGAAACGGGGTGCGGGAAGCCTTGTCCCGCACCATTTCCATCGCGATGATCATTCCGGTCTGGCGCACTTCCCCCACATGGGGATGGTCCTCCAGATGCGCGACCGCCCGCCCCATGTGGCGGGCAAGGCGCTGGTTGCGCTTCATTACACCGTCCTGCCGGAAGATGTCCAGCGTCGCCAGCGCCGCCCGGCAGGCCAGCGGGTTGCCGGTGTAACTGTGGGAGTGCAGGAATGCCCGCAGGGTCTCGTAGTCATCGTAGAAGGCCTGGTAGACCTTGTCCGTGGTCATGGTGACGGCAAGGGGTAGATAGCCGCCGGTCAGTCCCTTGGAGAGCAGGAGGAAATCGGGAGTGATCCCGGCCTGTTCGCAGGCGAAGAACGTACCGGTACGCCCGAATCCGACGGCAATCTCGTCCGCGATCAGATGCACGCCGTACCGTTCGCAGGCTTCCCGGAGCAGTTCCAGGTAGACGGGATGGTACATACGCATTCCCGTGGCGCATTGCACCAGCGGCTCGACGATCACCGCCGCGGTTTCCTCGGCGTGTCGTTCCAGGGCTGCTTCCATGAGGCCGAACTTGCGCCGGGAGTGATCTTCCCAGCTCTCCCCCGACTCCCGCATGAAGCAGTCCGGGGATTCGACCGTGATCGCCTCCATCAGCAGCGGCCGGTAGGTGTCCTTGTACAGCGCAACGTCACCCACGCCCAGAGTGCCCAGGGTCTCGCCATGGTAACTCTGGGACAGGGTGATGAAGCGGGTCTTGCCGGGTTGTCCCTGATTGCGCCAGTAGTGGTAGCTCATTTTCAGCGCCACCTCCACCGCTGCCGAGCCGTTGTCGCTGTAGAAACAGCGGTTCAGCGGCGGTGGCGTGAGTTCCACCAGGCGCTCGGAGAGTTCCACCACGGGACGGTGGGAGAAGCCGGCCAGAATGACATGTTCCAGCTCCTCGAGTTGCTGTTTGATCGCGTGGTTGATCCGTGGATTGGCATGGCCGAACAGGTTGACCCACCATGAGCTGATCGCATCGATGTAGCGGTTGCCGTCGAAGTCCTGGAGCCAGACGCCCTCCCCCTTGCGGATGGGCACCAGGGGCAGCCATTCGTGATCCTTCATCTGTGTGCACGGGTGCCACAGAACGCTCAGATCCCGGTTGATCAGCTCGCTGTTGGGCATACGCCAGCTTCCAGCCCCAGATTCTTCCAGATCCGCTCGGTGAGCGCCGCCTTGTTCAGAGTGTAGAAGTGAAGTCCCGGAGCTCCACCCTCGATGAGGTCGGAGCACAGCTCCGTAACCACGTCGACACCGAAGTCCTGCAGGCTGTCCCGGTCGTCGGCGAACGTGACCAGCCGCTTGCGCAGCCACCGGGGGATTTCCGCCCCGCAGGCGTCGGAGAAGCGGGCAAGCTGCTTGAAATTCACGATTGGCATGATTCCGGGCACGATCGGGATGTCGAGGCCCAGACCTTCACACCGTTCGACGAAGCGGAAGTACGCGTCGGGATTGAAGAAATACTGGGTGATGGCGCTGTTCGCCCCGGCTTCCACCTTGCGCTTGAAGGCAGCCAGGTCGGCGTCGGCGTTGTCCGCCTGGGGATGGACCTCCGGATAACAGGCGACCTCGATCCGGAAATGGTTGCCGTGGCTGCTGCGGATGAACTCCACCAGCTCGTTGGCATAGCGGAAGTGTCCCGGTCCGCTGCTTCCCGAGGGCATGTCGCCCCGCAGGGCGACGATGTGGCGGATTCCCTGCGCCCGGTACTGATCAAGAATCTCGGCGATGCTCTCCGGAGTGGAACCGACGCAGGAGAGGTGTGGCGCGGCGTCGATTCCGGAACTGCGCTGGATCTCCACCACCGTCTCGAAGGTGCGGTCCCGGGTGGATCCGCCGGCGCCGAAGGTGACGGAGAAAAACCGCGGCCGCAGCGCCGCAAGACGCTTGCGGGTCCGGCGCAATGCCTCGACCCCTTCCGTCGTCTTCGGCGGAAAGAACTCGAAGCTGTATACGGGTTCGAATCGTCTCTGACTCTGCATGGTGAACGTCCCCACGGAAACACGCTCCCGGCTTGGAGCCGGGAGCGGCAGTTGCTGGGTTTCCAGGCCCCTGGTGGATCAGTAACGGTACGTATCGGGCTTGAACGGGCCGTCCTGCGGTATACCCAGGTAGTCGGCCTGTTCGTCCGACAGCCGGGTCAGCCGGGCACCCAGCTTCTGCAGGTGCAGGGCCGCCACCTTCTCGTCGAGATGCTTCGGGAGCACGTAGACCTTGTTTTCGTACGAGTCCCTGTGCCCATGCAGTTCGATCTGGGCCAGCACCTGGTTGGTGAACGAATTGGACATCACGAAGCTCGGATGACCGGTGGCGCAACCCAGATTCACCAGGCGGCCTTCAGCAAGCAGGATGATCTGGTTGCCGCCGGGCAGCGTGATGTGGTCCACCTGGGGCTTGATGTTATCCCAGGTATACTGCTGCAGGCTGGCGACGTCGATCTCGTTGTCGAAGTGGCCGATGTTGCAGACGATGGCATTGTGCTTCATCTGCACCAGGTGGTCGTGGTTGATGACGTGATAGTTGCCGGTGGCGGTGACGAAGATGTCCGCCTTGTCCGCGGCTTCCTCCATCGTTACCACCCGGTACCCTTCCATGGCCGCCTGCAGGGCACAGATCGGATCGATCTCGGTCACCCAGACGGTCGCGCCCTGGCCACGCAGGCTCTGGGCGCAGCCCTTGCCCACGTCGCCGTAGCCGCAGACCACCGCGATCTTGCCGGCGATCATGACATCGGTGGCCCGCTTGATTCCGTCGAGCAGGGACTCCCGGCAGCCGTAGAGGTTGTCGAACTTGGACTTGGTCACCGAATCGTTGACGTTGATGGCGGGAAACGGCAGCTTGCCTTCCTTTTCCATCCGCAGCAGGCGGTTGACGCCGGTGGTGGTCTCCTCGGTGACACCATTGATTGCGGCGAGCGCACGCCCGTACCAGCCAGGCTGGTCGGCCATGCGCGCCCGGATGCTGGCGAACAGCGCCCGTTCCTCCTCGCTGCCGGGGTTCTCCAGCAGCGAGGGATCCTTCTCGGCGCGGCTGCCCAGGGTCAGCAGCAGGGTGGCATCGCCACCATCGTCGAGGATCATGTTGGCATTGCGGCCCTCGCCGAAGTCGAAGATCCGGTGGCAGTAGTCCCAGTATTCCTCCAGGGTCTCGCCCTTGTAGGCGAAGACCGGGACGCCCTGGTCAGCGATGGCGGCAGCCGCGTGATCCTGGGTGGAGTAGATGTTGCAGCTTGCCCAGCGCACATCGGCGCCGAGGTCCCGCAGCGCCTCGATCAGCACCGCGGTCTGGATCGTCATGTGCAGGCTACCCGCGATCCGTGCGCCCTTGAGGGGCTGCCGGTCACGGTACTCCTCGCGGATCGTCATGAGCCCGGGCATTTCCGTTTCGGCTATGGCGATTTCCTTGCGGCCCCAGTCAGCGAGGCCGATGTCGCGCACGATGTAGTCGTTCGCCTTGGCATCTACGACAGCATTCATGGTGCAGACTCCGATTTCGCTGAGCGCCGTTGGTTACGATTGCCGGTGCCTTCCGAGCCTGGCAGGACGTCGGGTCCTGTTGCAACGCTCCTCGGAAGGTGGCAGGTGCATGTGTACCCCGCCATCGGCGGCGGACGGTTTCATGGCCGGGAGGCGGCGTCAGAGACCCGCTTCGCTGCGCAGCAGCTCGGCCTTGTCGGTCCGTTCCCAGGAGAAACCGGCATCCTCGCGGCCGAAATGGCCGTAGGCTGCGGTATCGATGTACATCGGCCGGAGCAGGTCGAGCATCTTCAGGATGCCGTACGGGCGCAGGTCGAAATGCTCCCGGACCAGACTCTCGATGCGGGATTCATCCACCCGGGCGGTGCCGAAGGTTTCCACCATCACCGAGGTCGGTTCGGCGACGCCGATGGCGTAGGAGAGCTGAATCTCGCATTTCCCGGCCAGGCCGGCGGCCACGATGTTCTTTGCCACGTAGCGTGCCGCATAGGCAGCGGACCGGTCCACCTTGGATGGATCCTTCCCGGAGAATGCGCCACCCCCGTGACGAGCCATGCCGCCATAGGTGTCGACGATGATCTTGCGTCCGGTCAGGCCGCAGTCCCCCATGGGGCCGCCGGTGACGAAGCGACCGGTCGGGTTGATGAAGTAGCGCGTGTCGCGGCTCACCCAGTCCGGTGGCAGCACCGGCAGGATGATCTCTTCCATCACCCCTTCGCGGATGTCGGCGTCCGCAACGCTGTCGGCATGCTGGGTCGACAGCACCACGGTGTCCACGGCCACCGGCTCGCCGTCGCGATAGCGCAGGGTCACCTGGCTCTTGGCGTCCGGCCGCAACCAGTCCAGGGTGCCGTTGCGGCGAACCTGGGCCTGGCGCTGCACCAGCCTGTGTGCCAGGGTGATCGGTGCGGGCATGAGCACGTCCGTCTCGTCGCACGCAAAGCCGAACATCAGTCCCTGGTCGCCGGCTCCCTGGGACTCGGGATCCTCCCGGTCCACGCCCTGGTTGATGTCCATGGACTGCTTCCCGAGGGCGTTGACGAACGCGCACGAGTCCGCATCGAAGCCCATGTCGGAGCTGGTATAGCCGATGCGGCGCACGGCGGACCGGGAGATTTCCTCGTAGTCTATGCTGGCGCCGGTCTTGAGTTCGCCGGCCAGCAGGATCAGCCCTGTCTTGGTCAGGGTTTCACAGGCTACGCGGGCCCTTGGATCCTGTTCCAGGATCGCGTCAAGGATCGCATCGGATATCTGGTCCGCCATCTTGTCCGGATGGCCTTCCGATACGGACTCGGATGTAAACAGGTACTCGCTCACTCCGGTTTGCCTCCCAATTGTATCGGTTCCGTTTCCAGCGCCGGGGCGGACTGCACTGCCCGGGCAGGAAGATCGCGTACGGTACGAAATCCGCCGGGACGATGCCCTGTGGCAGGAGGCGCCTTTCCGGCGCGGGATCGTGTTCCCCGGGGGCTTCGTGCCGCCGGCGCTGAGCGTACCGCGGCGCACCGCGGAAGAAAGGATTGTACAAGGGTACGGCGCCAAAGACGAATTGCGCCCTGCGGTGCCGCGGGCGAGCCGGCCGGAGAACCCGTTCCGGGACGTGCTTGCCCGGGCGGGGAAACTTCGAGAAAATTGCCGCCTTTATCGCCGTACGGCCCGATTCAAAGGGGCAGGCGGCTGCCTGCGGCCTCGTCACGAACGACCCTGGAGAACACGATCTATGCCCTCCCGCAGAGACCTCGCGAACGCCATCCGTGCCCTGAGCATGGATGCAGTGCAGAAGGCAAAGTCCGGCCACCCCGGCGCACCCATGGGCATGGCGGACATCGCCGAGGTGCTCTGGAACGACGTTCTCCGGCATAACCCGGCGAACCCGGGATGGGTGAACCGGGACCGATTCGTGCTCTCCAACGGCCACGGCTCGATGCTGATCTACAGCCTGCTGCACCTCACCGGGTATGACCTGTCCATCGCGGACCTGCAGGATTTCCGTCAGCTGCATTCGCGAACCCCGGGGCATCCCGAGTACGGATACACCCCCGGGGTGGAGACCACCACCGGGCCGCTCGGCCAGGGACTGGCCAACGCCGTCGGCATGGCCCTGGCCGAGAAGGTCCTGGCAGCGCAGTTCAACCGCCCCGGACACCCCCTGGTGGATCACCATACGTACTGTTTCGCGGGCGACGGCTGCCTGATGGAAGGGATCTCCCACGAGGCCTGTTCCCTGGCGGGCACGCTCGGGCTCGGCAAGCTGATCGTTTTCTACGATGACAACGGTATTTCCATCGACGGCAAGGTGGAAGGCTGGTTTACCGATGACACCCCGAAGCGCTTCCGCGCCTACGGCTGGCAGGTGATCGCGGATGTGGACGGACACGATCCGGAGTCCGTCCGCAAGGCCATTGACGAGGCCCGCAGGAACAGGGAGCGTCCGACGCTGATCTGCTGCAAGACCGTGATCGGCTTTGGCGCACCCAATGCCTGCGGTACCCATGGGGTGCACGGCGCTCCCCTGGGTGAGGACGAAATCCAGGCGACCCGTGAGTTCCTGCACTGGGAGCATCCCCCGTTCGAGATTCCGGAGGATTTCTATTCCGCCTGGGACGCCCGCCCCCGGGGGGCTGCCCTGGAGGCGGAGTGGGACACCGTGTATGCGGCCTACCGCAAGGCACACCCGGAGCTCGCGGACGAGTTCGACCGGCGCATGGCCGGTGATTTGCCCGCCCGGTTCGCCGGCCATGCGGATGCACTGCTGCAGCGGGTGGCCGGGGAGGCGGAAAAGGTGGCGACCCGGAAGGCCTCCCAGAATGTCCTGGAGGGGCTGGGGCCGTACCTGCCGGAGCTGATCGGCGGCTCCGCGGATCTTACCGGTTCCAACAACACGCGGTGGTCCGGCGCCACACCGGTAACCGCCCGCGATGGCGACGGCAACTACGTCTACTACGGTGTCCGTGAATTCGCGATGACGGCGATACAGAACGGCATGGCGCTGCATGGAGGCCTGCTGCCCTACGGCGGAACCTTCCTGGTGTTCTCGGACTACGCCCGCAACGCCGTGCGCATGGCCGCCCTCATCGGGGTGCGCAGCATCCTGGTGTATACCCACGATTCCATCGGCCTGGGCGAGGATGGCCCCACCCATCAGCCGGTGGAGCACCTTGCCTCCCTGCGGATGATTCCCAACATGAGCCTGTGGCGCCCGTGCGATGGCGTGGAGACCGTGGTGGCGTGGCGCGCCGCGATCGAGCGCAGGGAAGGGCCCACCAGCCTGGTGCTGACTCGTCAGGGGCTGCCCTGCATGGAGCGTGACGCCGGGCAGCTGCAGGACATCCGGCGTGGAGGATACATCCTGCGGGATGCCGGCAATCCACCCGAGCTGATTCTGATCGCCACCGGATCGGAGGTGCCTCTGGCGGTGGCGGCCTGGGAACGGCTGCGGACCGATGGAGTGCCCGCCCGCGTGGTGTCGCTCCCCAGCGTGGACGTGTTCGAGGCCCAGGATGCCGCCTACCGGGATGCCGTCCTTCCCCCCTCGATGGAGCGGCGCCTGGCGATCGAGGCGGGACTGGCGGACTTCTGGTACCGGTACGTCGGTGCGCGGGGCCGTATCGTCGGTATGCGTGGCTACGGTGAGTCGGGGCCGGCGGATGACCTGTTCCGCCATTTCGGATTTACCGTGGACAACGTGCTGGAACAGGCCCGGGATCTGCTGGAACGGGATCACTGACAGTGCTGAAGCTGGCGCTCAACGGGTACGGCCGGATCGGACGTTGCGTGCTGCGGGCCCTGTACGAGTCCCGCCACCGGGAACGCATGCGCATCGTGGCCATCAACGAGCCGGCGGACCTGGAGAGCATGATTCACCTCACCCGGTTCGATTCCACCCATGGTCGCTTCCACCTTGAAGTGGAGCCGATGGAGGAGGGCATGCGGGTGGCGACGGACATCATCCGCGTCTGCCACGGAACCGAGCCGGAGGCGGTGGACTGGGCCGGAGCCGATTTGCTGCTGGAGTGCTCCGGCCGGTTCGGCGACCGGGCGACCGCGGAGCGCTACCTGCGGGCCGGAGTGCCGCGGCTGCTTGTTTCCAACCCCATGCATGACGCGGGAGAGGTGGATGCCACGGTGGTCTTCGGGGTCAACGAGGCCGTGCTCGGCGGGCGGCAGGCGATTGTCTCCAACGCGTCCTGCACCACGAACTGCGTGGTTCCCCTGCTGCATCTTCTCGATGCCAGGCTCGGAATCGAGTCTGCATCGATCACCACCGTGCATTCCGCCATGAACGATCAGCCGGTGCAGGACGGCTACCATCGCACGGACCTGCGCCGGACCCGTTCGGCCATGCATTCCATCATTCCGGTATCCACCGGCCTGGCGCGGGGTATCGAACGCCTGCTTCCGGCCATGTCGGGCCGGGTCCAGGCACACCACCTGCGGGTGCCCACCATGAACGTGTCGCTCATGGACCTGAACCTGGTCCTCGACCGCGCCATCGGCGCGGACGCGGCCAATGCCCTGTTGCGGGAGGCCGCGGCTGGAGAGCTTGCCGGCGTACTCGCCTACAGTGACCAGCCCCACGCCTCGTGCGACTTCAACCACGACCCCCATTCCTGCATCGTGGATGGCACCCAGACACGGAGCACCGGCCGGTTGCTGCGCCTGCTGGCGTGGTTCGACAACGAATGGGGTTTCGCCAACCGCATGCTCGACGTGGCCGCGTGCTGGGCACAGGCCTCGTTCCGGGATGGCGATGGGCGGGTGGCCGGCAACGGTACGGGTGGTGCGTTCAGCCAGACTGGAGGAAGCGCATGAGCATCATCCGCATGACAGACCTGGAGCTGGCCGGTCGGCGAGTGCTGATTCGCCAGGATCTCAACGTTCCCGTGACCGACGGGCGGGTAAGCGACGATAGCCGCATCCGGGCTTCCCTGCCCACCATCCGGCATGCCGTCGGCGCCGGGGCCCGGGTCATGGTGCTCAGTCACCTGGGCCGGCCGGAGGAAGGAGGCTTCGATCCCTCGGCCTCGCTGGCTCCGGTGGCTGTTCGCCTGGGAGAACTGCTGGGCCGGCCGGTGCGCCTGGAGCGGGACTGGCTCGACGGCGTCGCCGTCGGGGATGGTGAGGTGGTACTGTGCGAGAACGTGCGCTTCAACCCCGGCGAGAAAGGCAATGACGACGGCCTGGCGCGCCGCATGGCCGCGCTCTGTGACATCTTCGTCATGGACGCCTTCGGCACCGCCCATCGCGCCCAGGCATCCACGCACGGTATTGCCCTGTTCGCGCCGGTAGCCTGCGCCGGGCCGCTGCTGGCGGCGGAGCTGGACGCCCTGACCAGGGCCCTGGAGGCGCCCCGGCGGCCGATGGTGGCCATTGTCGGGGGGGCCAAGGTCTCCACCAAGCTCTCGGTGCTGGAGTCCCTCGGTGACCGGGTGGACCAGCTCATCGTCGGCGGGGGCATAGCCAACACCTTCATTGCCGCTGCCGGACATTCTGTGGGCCGGTCGCTGCACGAGGCCGGGCTGGTGCCGGAGGCGGCCCGGCTGTTGGAGCAGGCCCGGGCCCGGGGCGCGGAGATACCGTTGCCCACTGACGTCGTGGTTGCCGAAGAGCTTGCCCGTGATGCCCGCGCCCGCACCGTGCCAGTGACCGCGGTAACCGCCGGGGACATGATCCTGGATATCGGTCCGGATACCGCGGGTCGGTATGCGGCCTTGCTGGAGCGGGCGGGCACCATCGTCTGGAACGGGCCGGTGGGCGTGTTCGAATACGAGCAGTTCGGGCACGGGACCCGGACCGTGGCGAACGCCGTCGCCGCCAGCGACGCGTTCTCCATCGCCGGTGGCGGCGACACGCTTGCCGCGGTGGT
Source organism: Ectothiorhodospiraceae bacterium (assembly GCA_007134055.1). Taxonomy (GTDB): domain Bacteria; phylum Pseudomonadota; class Gammaproteobacteria; order Nitrococcales; family Aquisalimonadaceae; genus Natronocella. The sequence goes on from SLLM01000401.1 coordinate 15,150, forward strand.
GCGCTACGATGTCGGCGCCGGGATCTCGTACCTGTCCACCGGCGGTGGCGCCTTCCTGGAGTTTCTCGAGGGCAGGACCCTCCCCGCGGTGGAAGTCCTGCAACAGCGCGCCGCTGGAGCGGATCGGCCCTGACCCTTCACCCACCGGTATTCCCGGTGCCGCGATCGCTGCCGGACGCCGCCCGGGTGTCTCAGGCGCCGCGGTCCAGCAGGCGGCGCTGCGCCTGGCGGTAGGTTTCCGAGGTGCGTCGGATGATCTCGGGCGGCAGTCGCGGCGCGGGTGGCGACTTGTCCCAGTCCAGGGTCTCCAGGTAATCGCGGACGAACTGCTTGTCGAAGCTGGCGGGCGAGCGGCCGGGCGAATAGCTGTCCACCGGCCAGAACCGGGATGAATCGGGAGTCAGGAGCTCGTCGATCAGCGTCAGGCGTCCCTGCGCGTCCAGGCCGAACTCCAGCTTGGTGTCGGCGATGATGATGCCGCGTCCGGCAGCATAGGCGGCGGCCTGTCTATAGATCTCCAGGGTCACATCCCGGATGCGCGTGGCGATGTGCGTGCCAAGCAGTTCCACCGTGTGTTCGAAGCTCACGTTCTCGTCATGGCCGCCCACGGCCGCCTTGGTGGATGGCGTGTAGATGGCTTCCGGCAGGCGTTCCGCCTGCTGCATCCCGGCGGGCAGCGCGACCCCGCACACGCTGCCGCTGCGCTGGTAGTCCCGCCAGCCGGAGCCGATCAGGTAGCCACGGGCGATGGCCTCCACCGGCAACGGTCGCAGCCGTCGTGCGACCACCGCCCTGTCCCGCACGAGTTCGCGTTCCGCCCGGTCCGGAACCGCGTCCTCGAGCGGCATGGTGGAGACGTGGTTGGGGAGGAGAGATGCCATCCGGCGGAACCAGAACAGGGAGACGGCGGTCAGGACCTGGCCCTTCCCGGGGATGGGATCCGGTAGCACGACATCGAAGGCGGAAAGCCGGTCCGTGGCGACGATCAGCAGGTGATCGCCATCCACTGCATAGAGGTCCCGTACCTTGCCGCGCTGGACCAGGGGGAGGGACTGCAGGTTGCTTTCGAACAGGGTGGTGGTGTTCTCCGTCACGGCTTTCGGTTCTCTCCGCTAGCGGTATCCGTGGTGGCATCCGGTGCTTTGGTGCGGTCCTGGCCCAGGGTCAGGACCGCCTGCTCGGTGTTGAAGAACACCTGGCCATCCCCCAGGGCATCCAGCAGCCCGGACGCCTGCAGGCGGTCCAGGACGGGGCCCTTCACCGCCGCCAGATGGAGGGTGACCCCGGCTTCGCGCAGATTCTCCGTCATGCCGTGCAGGGTTTCCAGAGCGCTGTGGTCGATGTGATTCACTGCTGTGCAGATCAGGACCACGTGACGAACCGCGGGGCGTTCCGCCACGGTGTTGCCCACTACCTGCTCGATGTAGGCGGAATTGGCGAAGTAGAGGCTCTCGTCGATGCGCAGCAGCAGCAGGTTGGGCCAGGTATCGACCTCCTGACGTTCGACGTTGCGGTAGTAGGAGGTCCCCGGGACCCGGCCGACGATTGCGACGTGGGGATGACTGGTGCGCCAGAGCAGGGCGATGACGGACAGACAGAGGCCTGCCAGCAGGCCGAGCTCGATATCCACCAGCACCACGCCGAGGAAGGTGATCGCCATGGCCAGCCCGTCGGCCCGGTCGTAGCGCCAGGCGGATCGAAAGGTGTGGATATCGATCAGCGGCAGCACTGCCACGATGATCAGCGCAGCCAGCGCCGGCAGTGGCAGCGTATGGAACAGCGGAGTCAGCAGTAGCGCTGTCAACGCCACCAGGCTGGCGGTGATGATGCCGGCCAGCTGGGTACGGGCGCCGGCCTCGAAGTTGACCACGGAGCGCGCGAACCCCCCGGCGACCGGAAGTGTGCCGCTGAACGCGGCACCGGCATTTGCCGCCCCGAGGGCCAGTAGCTCGCGGTTGGGGTCAATGCGCTGGCGACGTCGCCAAGCCAGCACCCGGGCCACTGATACGCTTTCCACGTAGCCGATGATGCTGATGACGAGCGCTGCGGGGAGCAGATCGCGCCAGTCTTTCAGAACCAGGAACTCGAGCGATGGCCGCGGCAGGCCGGTGGGAATTTCTCCCACAACCGGAACCCCGCGGGATTCCAGCGCCAGCAGTGCGGCAACCCCGGTCGCGGCAAGGATGATCAGCAGTGGCATGCAGCGGCTCGCCAGCCGTCCCCGCTCCTCGCCCAGCCCGAGACGCTGCAGGACCCGGGTGAGCGGTCCCCGGGCCAGAAGCAGGCACAGCAGCACCGCACCTCCGGTGACGACGACCGGGAGCCGGAGCTGATCCGGGTTTGCTGCCAGTGCCAGCACCTGTCCCGGCAGGGCCGCGTCCCGCGGCAGTTCGATCCCGGTGAGCTGCGGCACCTGGCTCATGATGATCACCACAGCTGCGCCGCTGGTGAAGCCAGCCAGTACAGGGTGGCTCAGGTAGTTGACCAGGGCCCCGAGCTGCAGCGCGGCCATGGTCAGCAGGATGATCATGCTCAGGGTCGCCAGGGTGACGGCGCCCTGGATCCAGGCGGGGTCACCCGGCACATAGCCGAGATTTCCCAGGGCAGAGGCTACCAGGACAGCGGCGACGGACACCGGACCCACTGCCAGCGCACGGCTGGAACCCAGCAGGGCGTAGAAAAGCGGAGGCAGTATGCCGGCGTAGAGACCCAGGACGGGCGGTAGCCCGGCGAGCATGGCCAGCGCCATGCCCTGGGGTACCAGCAGGACCGCGGTGATGACACCGGCCAGCAGGTCGTCACGCAGGCTCGCTCCGCGGCATTCGCGAATCCAGTCGGGGTAGATCAGGGAGCGTAGTCGCGGCGGCATAGGGTATGTACCGGAATCCAGGGCGGTCAGTGCCTGATCTGATCGTAGGCGGCGAGGGCTTCCCGCCGCGATACCGCCGGGTCCACCACTGGTCGCGGATAGTCCCGGCCGAGACGGATCCCGGCAGCATCGAGTATAGCCGCAGGAGCGGTCCCGGGGCTGTGGATGTGCGCCGCCGGCAGCCCCGCGAGTTCCGGGACCCAGCGACGGACGTACTCGCCGTCGGCGTCGAACCGTTCCCCCTGGCGGATCGGGTTGAATATGCGGAAATAGGGTGCGGCGTCGGCTCCGCAGCCCTGTATCCACTGCCAGCCCATACTGTTGCTGGCGAGGTCGGCGTCCACCAGCGTATCCCAGAACCACGCCTCGCCCTGTTGCCAGGAAACGCGCAGGTTCTTGGTGAGCAGCGAACCGGCGATCATCCTTGTCCGATTGTGCATCCAGCCTGTCGCCCGGAGTTCCCGCATCCCGGCGTCGACGATCGGAATCCCCGTGGCTCCGCGTTGCCATGCGCGCAGTGCCGTGTCCGCATCCCGCGCCCAGGGGAAACGGCGGAAGCGCCTGTCCAGCGGGGTCTCGGGCATCTCCGGGAAGTGATAGAGGAGATGGTGGGCGAACTCCCGCCAGCCGAGTTCCGTCAGGAAGGCGGTAGCGTCCTCGCCGGGGTGCGAACCGGCCAGGTCGGTCACCTGGTCATGGATGCGCCGGGGGCTGATCTCGCCCCAGTGCAGGTGCGGTGAAAGGCGCGAGGTTCCGGCGAGCGCAGGCCGGTCGCGGTGGTCATGATACCCGACCAGACGGTGCTTGAGGAATGTAACCAGCTGCGCCGCGGCACCCGCTTCACCGGGACGCCAGTGGTCGTGGAAGCCACGGTCCCAGCCAGTCCGCGGCAGCAGATCGAGGTCGGGTATCGTTGTCCCCGAGGGCCAGGCGTGCGGCGCCGTCAGTTCGTCCGGTGGGCCTGATCTGGCAGCGGTGGGGGGCAGGGTCTGCAGGGTTCGCCAGAAGGGAGTGAAGGTGCGGTAGTGGCCGCCGTCCTGGCGCCGGACTTCCCATGGTTCACGCAGCAGCGACGCGGCGAAACTCTCCGCATGAACTCCTTGCTGGCGCAGGCGGGACTTGATCTCCCGGTCGCGAAGGACCAGCAGTGGATCGTAAAGCCGGTTCCAGTACACGGCTTCGGCGCCGGTGTCGAGCGCCAGGCGGCAGAGGCAGGCGATGGTGTCGCTGGCGTGCAGGACCGTCAGGCGGCTGCCCCGCCGCTCCAGGTCCCGCGCCAGGGCCTGCAGCGAGTGATGCAGCCACCAGCGCCCGGCCCCGCCGGGCGCCCAGTTGCCCTCGTCCATTGGGTTGTGGATGAACACCGGAATGCAGCAATGGCGTGCGGCGGCTGTGGCAAGCGCGGGGTTGTCGGCCAGACGAAGATCCCGTCGGAACCAGACCAGTGCGGTCCCCATGGCTAGTCGCAGACCCGTGGCCCGGGATCGCCGGCAGCGGGCAGGTGATGGGCGAGTATCCGGAGCAGCCGCGTCGGATCCCGGACCGGGATCAACGTTCCGTTTGCCGGGCCGTTGGCCCAGTGTGCCGCGGCGTCCAGGCAGAATACGGGCATCCGGCCGTGGTCCAGTGCGGCGACCAGATCGTGGGGGGGGCGGCGTCGTGCCGACGAGATCAGCACACCGGAAGCGCTGGTGAGGCTGCAGGCGGTGATCAGCGTGGTGGCGGTCACACTGTTGCCGAGCAGGACGACGCGATAGCCGCGGGCCTGGGCGGATACCGCTGCCAGCAGCAGGCCGACGTCGTCGCATTCTCCTGCCGGAGTGGCTGCAACCAGCCGCGGGCCGCTGGCGTGGATTGACTGGTGGTGGAAGCGTGCCCCCAGCTTGTTGCGCAGGAAGGCGGAGAAGAAACGGTACCGCGCTGCCTCCTTGTGACTCTCGCCTGCGACAGCGGCCAGCTCTGCAAGCAACGGGCGCACCAGGCGTTCGTGGGTATGGTCCACGGGAAACAGGGTCAGCGTCCCGCAGTAGGCGCTATCCAGGGCATGCTCGTCCAGGTCGGCGACGGCGGCGCGCCATTGCTGCTGCTGGTCTTCCCAGGCAGAGGCCGCGTCGGCAGGCGTCGCCGTCGTGTCCACGGGGGCTGCAGCCGGCTCCGGGTCATCCAGGACCTGTTGTGCCTGACTGATGGGAATGCCGCGGTCCAGCAGGGCCAGGACCTGCTGGATGCGGTCGATGTCACGTTCGGTGTAGAGCCGATGCCCCTTGGGAGTGCGTTGCGGGCGAATCAGGCCGTAGCGGCGCTCCCATGCACGCAGGGTGACCGGGTTCACCCCGGTCATGGCGGAAATCGTGCGTATCGGGTACAGGCCCTTGCTCAAGATGTGCTCCCGCACGGATGCGTGCCACGGTCCGGTGGCGGCATGTACAAGTATTGTATCAGTTTTCAGGCACCAACATGCAATGCCTCCTGATCGACCGGGGCTCAGCGGTCACGGTCCAGGGTCTGGAACACGAGCCGGACCGGGGTGTCGGTACCCGGCTCGAGTATGTGCTCGTCGATCAGCGTCCAGTCATCCGCCGGGAAGGGAGGAAACCGGATGTCGCCGTCGAGGTTGTTATCCACCCGTGTAAGGTACATGCGCCGGACCATGGGCAGGAACAGGGCGTAGATTTCCGCCCCGCCGATGACCATCGCCTCCTCGGCACCCTCTGCGAGGCCCAGGGCCTGCTCCGCGGAGTTGGCCACCTGACAGCCGTCGGCGGTGTACAGGGGGTCCCGGGTGAGAACGATGTTCCTCCTTCCCGGCAGGGCGCGGCCGATGGATTCGTGATTGCGGCGCCCCATGATGACGGGTTTGCCCATCGTCATCCGTCTGAAGTGACGGAGGTCGGCGGGAATTCGCCAGGGGAGGTCGTTGTCCCGACCGATGACCCCCTTGCGATTGAGCGCCGCAATCAATGCCAGAGCCGGCCCGCTCATACCGCGACCGGCGCCTTGATGTGGGGGTGGTGCCGGTAGCCCTCCACCGTGAAATCCTCGTAGCGGAACGAAAAGATGTCGCGAACCTGCGGGTTCAGGCGCATTGCCGGCAGCGGCAGCGGGTCACGCGCCAGCTGCAGATCCGCTTGCTCGAGGTGATTGCAGTAGAGGTGCGCATCACCCAGCGTATGCACGAACTCGCCGGGCTGCAGGCCGGTGACCTGCGCCACCATCATGGTCAGCAGAGCGTAGGATGCGATATTGAACGGCACGCCCAGGAAGATATCGGCGCTGCGCTGGTAGAGCTGGCAGGAGAGGCGTCCGTCGGCCACGTAGAACTGAAACAGCACATGGCAGGGTGGAAGAGCCATGGCATCCACCTGCGCGGGGTTCCACGCAGTGACCAGCAGCCGCCGGGAATCCGGGTTGTCCCGGATCTGTGCCGTTACGCGGGCGATCTGGTCGATGCTGCCACCGGCCGGATCTGGCCAGGAACGCCACTGTACACCGTACACGGGCCCGAGGTCGCCGTTCGCGTCCGCCCATTCATCCCAGATGCTCACGCCATTGCGGCGCAGGTAGCGGATATTGCTGTCGCCGCTCAGGAACCACAGCAACTCGTGGATGACCGACTTCAGGTGGATCCGCTTGGTGGTCACCAGCGGAAAGCCCTGCTGCAGGTCGAAGCGCATCTGATAGCCGAACACGGACCGAGTGCCAGTGCCTGTACGGTCGTGCTTGGAGATGCCCTGCTCGCGTACGTGGCGCATCAGTTCCAGATACTGTCGCATGCTCTGACCTCAGGCCTGGCCGGCTCGCCCATGCCGGTAGGCGAATGCCAGGAACAGGAGCCCCGCCGCGATCATTGGGAGGGAGAGCAGTTGTCCCATGGTGAACCAGCCAAACGCCAGGTAGCCGATGTGGGCGTCGGGGAGCCGGACGAATTCGACGATGAAGCGGAACAGGCCGTACAGCGTCAGGAATACCCCCGATACCGCCATGGTCGGTCGCGGGCGGGAGGAGAACAGCCACAGCAGCGTAAACAGCACGACCCCTTCCAGCAGGAACTGGTAGAGCTGGGACGGATGCCGGGCAACCTCACCCAGTGGCGGGTAGACCATCCCCCAGGGAAGGTCCGTGGGCTTGCCCCACAGCTCCCCGTTGATGAAATTGCCCAGGCGGCCGAGTCCCAGTCCCACCGGCACCAGCGGGGCGACGAAGTCCATCAGGCGCATGTAGCCGATGCCGAGCTTCCTGGCGAACAGCCAGCACCCCAGCAGGACGCCGATCAGGCCGCCATGGAAGCTCATGCCGCCTTCCCATACCCGCAGCAGCCGCAGGGGATCCGCCATCAGCGTTGCCGTATCGTAGAACAGGATGTACCCCAACCGTCCGCCGGCGATGATGCCGAAAGCAACATAGAAGAGCAGATCGGCAACCTGGGGCGGTTGCAGCGGGGTATGCGGGCGGGCCGCGCGCACCCTGCCAAGCCACCAGCCTGCGACGAAGCCGAACAGGTACATCAGGCCGTACCAGTGCACGGTGAGGGGCCCCAGGCTGAAGGCTACTGGATCGATGTCGGGATAGGTGAGCATGAGCACGAATGGTAGAGCGTGTGCATCCGGTTGGAAAGCACCGCCGCACGAGGTCGCGGATCGGCGCCGCCGCGCAGGTGTGGGTCAGACCGTACTCCAGGCGGGCAGCACACGGCAGAACCAGGCCTTGAGGTACCGGGTTTCAGGGATCGCGGGATGTTCCGGGTGATCGGCGGCATGGCCTCCGCCCTCCAGCACGTGCAGGCTGCGGTCCAGGTGCCGGGCCCCGGCCAGAACTTCCCGCAGCAGGGCGTCCCGGTCCACATGGGACGAGCAGGATGCGGTGATCAGTACGCCATCCCGGGCAAGCACCTGCATGGCGAGCTGGTTAATGCGTCGATAACCGGCCAGGCCGTTACGCAGATCCTTCCTGCGCTTGACGAAGGCGGGAGGATCCACGATCACGACGTCGTATCGCTCGCGCTCATCCCGCAACGCCTGCAGCACCTGGACGGCATCGCCCTCGATGGTGGTCAATGCGCGGCCGGCGTCGTTGCGACGGGCATTCTCCTGTGCCCGGTCGAGGGCCGACGAGGAGCTGTCCACGCAGGTCGCATGTTCCGCGCCGGCGGCCAGCCCCTGCACGGCCCATGCTCCCACGTAGGAAAACACGTCCAGGATGCGGTGGCCCCGCACGTAGGGCGCGAGGCGTGCCCGGTTGGCCCGGTGGTCGAAGTACCACCCGGTTTTCTGGCCGTCGACGGCTGCCACCTGAAAGTGGCAGCCGTTCTCTTCCACGTCCAGGGTTTCCACCGGGTCGCCGGACACCCAGCGCACGTACGAATCCAGGCCTTCGAGCTGCCGGGGGCCGGCATCGGCCCGGACCAGGATCCTGCGGGGTTTGACAACGCGTTGCAGCGATGCCAGCACGGCCTCCAGGGCCCGCTCCATCCCGGCGGTATTGGGCTGCACCACGCAGGTGTCGCCATAGCGGTCCACGACCAGGCCCGGCAGGCCATCGCCCTCGCCGTGCACGAGGCGGTAGCATGGGCTTGCGAAATGTCGCTGGCGCAGGGCAAGGGCGAGGTTGAGCCGGTGCGTCAGCAGACCCTCGTCGAGTACGCGGTCCGGATCGCGACTGACCAGGCGGGCACAGATCAGCGAATGGGGGTTGGCGTAGCCGCTCCCCAGGGCCTTGCCGGCCTGGTTGCGGATGAGGACCGGAACTCCGGGTTCGAGTTCCTGCAAGGGGGACCGCCGGGTGTCCACCTCGTTGCTGAACACCCACAGGTGCCCAGCCCGCAGACGGCGCTCCTCGCCGCGCTTCAGCCACAGGGAGGGGATGCTCTCGGTCATGCCTGTTTCCTTCGTGATCGTCGTGGTCGGGGACGGTTGCCGCCGTCTCCTGCTCCGTCAGGGCGACATTCTGCGCGTCAGTGCCGGGCAGGGCCAGCGTGCGTGTCGAAGAAAATGACGTGCCGTCGGCAGCCGTAGCTGCCGCACCTGCACCCGGATTCACCGGGGTGTCGTCGGCGAACGTCAGCTTGCGAGGTATCTGGCACACTATACAATCGAGGATCTTCTCGAGGGAGCGAGTCCCAACCGCCCTTCACCCGTAGAAGTACAGGGGGTTTTCCGTGGTACGTGTATCCGTCTTCCTGCTTGTCTTCGCCTTGCTGCTGCCGGGTCCGGCCCTGTCGCAGGAGACGCGTTTCATCACCGACGAACTGTCCCTGGACATGCGCTCGGGTCCCGGCAACCAGTACCGCATCCAGCAGATGGTGCCGGCAGGTACCCAGGTGGCGGCTCTGGAGGAATCCCAGGGCTGGACGCGGGTGCGCCTTGCCGGAGGCCGGGAAGGCTGGGTCCTGACCCGCATGCTGACCGACACACCCAGTGCGCGGGCGCGGCTGGAGGAGATCCAGCAGAATGCCGGCGCGCTGCAGAACCAGAACGAGGAGCTGACGGTCAACCTGGAGCAGGCCCGTCAGAGGGTATCCATGCTGGAAGATGCGCTGACCGAGGTCTCCGATGAACGCGACGTCCTGTCCGAACAGATGGAACGCGCCCGGCAGGGGCTGGAACTGCACGACGAGAACCAGGAGATGCGCAAGCAGGTCATTGATCTGCAGCGTGAAATCCAGGATCTCAGTCATGAGATCGAACGGCTCGAGGAGCGCAACGATCAGCGCTGGTTCCTGGTCGGTGGCTTCGTGCTCTTCTTCGGTCTGTTGCTCGGGCTGATTCTTCCCCGGTTGGGCTGGCGCCGTCGCAGCAGCTGGGGTTCCGGCAGCCTCTAGGCGTGTTCTCCCAACCGGTCGTGGATGGAACGCGCCGGGCAAGGTCTGCGGCAGGCAACCGCTGGTGGTTGCCGTCGGACCCGCCATTGACCAGAATCCCCTGAACCGGCCGCCGCACGGACTGCACACTTCGTCGAGGAGATATCGATGGGCACCAGCCCTCCGCCACTTATGCAGATGATCGAGGAACTGATCGCCATCCCTTCGGTGAGCAGTGTCAATCCGGCTCTCGACCAGAGCAACGGGCCGGTAGTGGAGCGGCTCGCGGAATGGCTGGAAGGCGCAGGTTTCGCGGTGGAGCTGCTTCCGGTGCCTGCGGACGCCACGAAGGTGAACCTGGTTGCCACGCTCGGGCGTGGCGAGGGCGGCCTGGTACTGGCGGGTCACACCGACACGGTCCCCTACGACGAGACCGGCTGGAGTAGCGACCCATTCCGCCTTACCGAGCGGTCCGGGCTCCTGTACGGCCTGGGAACCTCCGACATGAAGGCGTTCCTGGCCCTGGCCATCGAGGCCGCGCGTGGCTTGCGCGCGGAGGAGCTGGAGCGGCCACTGGTCATTCTCGCGACCGCGGATGAGGAGAGCGGCATGACCGGGGCCAAGGCGCTGGTAGACGCTGGGCGGCACCTGGGCCGGCACGCGGTCATCGGCGAGCCCACCGGCATGAAGCCAGTGCACGTGCACAAGGGCGTGATGATGGAGTCCATCCGCATCCGCGGCCGTTCCGGACATTCCAGCGATCCTTCCCTGGGCGTCAGTGCCCTGGAGGCGATGGTGCGGGTTCTCAACGATGTGATCGCCTGGCGCCAGCAGCTCCAGTCCCGCCATGTTGATCCGCGGTTCTCCGTGCCGGTGCCCACCATGAATCTGGGGCACATTCACGGCGGCGACAATCCCAATCGTATCTGTGCCGGCTGCGAACTCCAGATCGACATCCGCCCCCTGCCCGGCATGTCGCTGGAGGAACTGCGCACCACCCTGAACCAGAGACTGGTGCGCTCCCTGGGCGATCTGGCTGTGGAGATCGAGGTGGTACCCCTGTTTCCCGGCCTAGAACCGATGGAGACGCCTGCGGCGGCGGATATCGTCAGAGCCAGCGAGGCGCTTACCGGGAGCGAGGCACGGGCCGTTGCCTTCGGTACCGAGGGGCCGTTCCTGCGGCAGCTGGGTATGGAGGTGGTGATCATGGGTCCCGGGGACATCGCCCAGGCCCACCAGCCGGACGAGTTCCTGGCGGCCGACCGCCTTGAGCCCACAGTCGAGCATCTACGCAGCCTGGTGCGTCGCTTCTGCCAGGAGTCGGCCACTTCATGACCTCGGAGTTTGTCCAGTGGTTCCGGCGCAGCGCGCCGTACATCAATGCCCACCGGGGGCGCACCTTCGTCCTGAGCATCGGTGGCGAAGCAGTTGCCGCACCGGGGTTTCCCGGCCTGGTGCATGACCTGGCCCTGCTCAATAGCCTCGGAATTCGCGTTGTCCTGGTGGCCGGGACCCGTCCCCAGATCGAGCAGCGCCTGCAGGCGCGTGGCGGTGCCATGCGCTATCACGGCGGACTGCGCATCACCGATGACGTTGCACTTGCCTGCGTCAAGGAAGCGGCAGGCAGCGTCCGGGTCGAGATCGAAGCGCTGCTGTCCATGGGGGTGGCGAACTCCCCCATGGCGGGTTTCCGCCTGCAGGTCGCGGCAGGCAATTTCGTCACTGCGCGCCCCCTTGGCGTGCGCGACGGCATCGACTTTCTGCATACCGGCGAGGTGCGGCGTATCGACCATGCGGCGATCACCGAGCGGCTGGATGCCGGCTGCATCGTCCTGCTGGCCCCGCTTGGATATTCGCCCACCGGCGAGGTGTTCAACCTTGCCGCCGAGGAGGTCGCCCTGGCGGCAGCCCGGGCGCTACGGGCGGACAAGCTCATCTATCTCCTGGAAGGCGAACTACCCCGGGACGACGCTGGCACGTTGCTGCGCGAGCTGGACCTGCACGAAGCCCTGCGACGTATGGGAAGCCTGCCCCGCGACCCTGAGGGTGGCGATCTGCACCGGGTGCTGGACGGGGCCGTACGCGCGTGCCAGGGCGGCGTGGAGCGGGTCCATCTGCTGGAGCGGCGTGGCGATGGCCACCTGCTGCTGGAGCTGTTCACCCGGGATGGGGTAGGGACCCTGGTCACCGGCAACCCCTTCGAGTCCATCCGTCAGGCGCGGGTGGACGACGTGGGCGGAATACTGGAGCTTATCGAGCCGCTGGAGCAGGAAGGCGTGCTGGTGCGCCGATCCCGGGAACACCTGGAAACCCGGGTGGCGGAGTTCACCGTGATTGAACGGGATGGGGCCATCATCGCCAGCGCCGCCCTGTCGCCGCACCGGGAGTCAGCCATGGGCGAGCTGGCCTGTTTCGCGATTCATGCCGATTATCGCAACAGCGGCCGCGGCGACGCCCTGCTACGGCACGTCGAGCGCAACGCGCGCCGTCGAGGGCTGGAGGCCCTGTTCGTCCTCACCACCCGGACCGCCCACTGGTTCCAGGAGCGGGGCTTTCGTGCCGGGGCGCTGACCGAGTTGCCCATGGCGCGGCGGGAGCTGTATAACCTCAAGCGCAACTCGAAGGTGTTCATCAAGACGCTGGCAGCCTGTCGCGAGAGCTGACAGGCGCACGTGGGAACGCGGGGTCTCCCCGACAGGAAACCGGGACGGGATCAGTCGAAGATCGCCCCGGCTTCCTCGCTGTCCTCGTCGATGCTCCCCTGGTAGCGGGCGCCGATGTTCGCCAGCTTGCCCAAGGCCCGCATCGCCCGCTCACTGCCATTGCTGGCTGCCCGCTGGATCCAGCGCACGGCAGCCCGCTCGTCCTGCTGGACACCGTGACCCACATAGTACATATAGCCAACGGTATACTGGGCGTCGGGGTTGCCGGCTTCCGCTTCGGTGATCATCAGCTCGAAGGCGCGGCTGTATTCCCCCGCTTCCCAGGCCTCGCGCCCGGCCTGGAAGCGTTCGCTGGCCGAGTTGCCGACGTCGCCGGTGGCTGCGCAACCGGCGAGCATCAGGCCCATGGCCAGGCAAGCCCAGACCGCTCTCATTCGTCTGCAGCGCATACCAACCCTTCTCGCGCACCCGTGCAT
>SLLM01000372.1 GCA_007134055.1 Ectothiorhodospiraceae bacterium
AGTTAGAGAGAGAGAGAGAGAAAAGGTGTGAAATTGTGAAATTGTGGCGGCTGCGCAGAGGCGCGGTAGAAAAGTGCGGGGAGTGCGGGGCAAACAGCGGCTGCGCGGCGTGTAAATTATTGATTTTTCCGTACTTTTTTAGGTCCCCGGACGGTTTCAAAGTGCGGGGACTTTGCGGAAAACAGGCCCGATTTTGCTTCGTAAGTTATTGATTTTATTGACTCCCCGCACTCCCCGCACGGGTGCTTGGTGGGGTGTTTCAAACGACCGTTTGAATTACCCGCCTGCTATACTGCGAGCGTGTGAATATAGCCCAGGAGGCCGACATGCTGGAGATCAGTGCGGAGCAGATACGCAGACTCGAACAAGACCTGCTCAATTTCCGTGAGCGTGCTTATCCATTTGCGACGAGGTTCACTTTAACGAACACAGCGTTCCGCGCGCGCGAGTTCGCGCAACGTAACATCGAGGATCAAATGGTGCTGCGCAGGCCATTCGCTCAACGGTCAGTGCAGGTAGAACGGGCCAGGACGCTGAATGTCGAGCAGCAGGAGGCGCGTGTGGGCAGCACGGCCGATTTCATGGAGACCCAGGAGTTTGGCGGACGTGAGACAGGCCGTCGGCATGGCCATCCGGTCCCGACGCCGTACAGCGCTGGCCAGGGGCGTAGGGCCAGGCCCAGGACGCGAGTGCCGCGCAGACGCCACCGTGTCGGGTCAATCACTCTTGGCGGCAAGCGCGTGAGGCCCAAGACCCCTGGACAACGGTTGGTGCTGCTTGCACGATCAGCCATTGAATCGGGTCAGCGCCACGTGTTCTGGCAGCAGCAACATGGGTTTGGTCCGCGCACGGGTATCTACTACATAGCGGGGGGCAGCTTGCGGCGCAGTCGAGGTTGGCCGCGTGGCGCAAAAATGCAACTGGTGCATGATATGAGCCACGGCAGTATTACTATTCCGCGCAATCCGTGGCTTGATCCTGCTGTAGTAGATGCACAGAGGATGATGCCGCAGATATATCGAGACGCACTGGTGTTTCAGTTAGACCGCCACGGAATTTTTGTTGATTGGTAGTGGTGAGGGAGGCAGTCGATGTTGTTGCATAGTATCGAGGAAAGTTGTACAAAATTTGTAACGGGTCCTGTGAGACAGTCCCCAGGGGCCTGCCGTTTTGATTCGCGCCGCGCGGGCTTTTCCAAAAATCTCACAAAATCAGACACTTTTGAGTCCGTTCACGCACACAATTTTCCAGCAAAGTTGTACAAGCCATGTCAAAATCAGAATTGCTCGTAAGTCGAAGCGCATTTGCCGACGCTGCAAAATGCTCTGCGGCGACTGTGACCACGCATTGCAAAAAAGCCCTGGCGTCAGCCGTGGTCGGCAAAAGCATCGACGCGACCCATCCGGCGGCTGAACAATGGCTCCGAGAGCGGCGTGTTGATCCGGCGGCGGCCCGGCAATATCTCCGCCAGCGCAGCGGTCGTGGCGGCAACAAGGGGGCACCCCCAGCCCCCTCCCCGGCAGGGGAGGATGCACAGGGACCGACAAAGGGGTGGGGGCGTAAGCGGCAGAAAGAGAAAAGGCAGGCTGCTGGTGAGGCATCGGACGTAGAGATACCGGACTATTTGGAGAGTTTTGCCGATTATACGATCAGGGAAGCTGTGGAGCGCTGGGGCACGGACGTGCGGATGGCCGATTTCCTGCGCGCTGTGAAAGAAATGGAGCAGGCGAGTCATCGGCGCATCCAGAATGAGCAGCTACGCGGAAAGCTGGTCCCGAAAGAGCTCATTGAACGCCACGTGTTCGGACTTATCGAGAACGCATTTTCTCGCCTGCTCAATGACACGCCTAGAACGCTTGTCGGCGAATTGCTAGAGGCCCACGATGCAGGTGAGTCCCGGGAAAAAATCACAGACCTGGCGCGTGAGCTTATGAGTCAGCAGATTCGAGGCATAAAGAAAAAAGCACAGAAGGGTTTGCGCGATGCACAGCGAGGATAGACATTGGGATGATTCGCTGGAATGGGTGATTCAGCGTGTGGGCGATCTCACCGATACAGTTACGACAGTAAAGCCCAGTGAATGGGCGGAAACCTATCGCTACCTTCCTGCTAGCGCCACGGATTTGCCCGGACCTTTTCGCTATGACGTGTGCCCACCCCTTCGCGATATTGCCGATTGCCTGGATATTCATAGCTCTGTGCGCGAGGTGAGTCTGAAGAAAGGGGCTCAGATCGGAGCGACCACCGGCATTCTGGAAAACGCCATCGGCTACATCATGGCTCACGTCAAGTCTTCACCTTCCATGATGCTAACTGCGGATGACGGACTGGCCCGGATGCGAATGGAGCAATACATCATTCCGATGATTAACCAATCGGGCTTATCGCATTTGATCAGCGCATCGGATGAAGACAACAAGCGCCGTACCGGAAAGACGGCCAAACGTCTTGAATGGGAAGGTGGCGGGTTTCTCATGCCGGTTGGTGCTCAGTCAGCCAATAAGCTCCGCATGGTGTCTATTCAATTTTTGCTGGAAGATGAGACAGACGGCTATCCACTTCAGGTAGGCCGTGATGGTAAGCCTCACAAATTGGCCGAAGCACGGACTAAAGGTTTTTACAACAGTAGAAAGATACTGCGGCTGTCTACGCCGACAATCAAAGGTCAGTCGGTCATTGATGAACATTATCACGAAGGCGATCAGCGAAAATGTATGGTGCCATGTAAGGGTTGTGGTGAATACCAGGAACTGGTGTTCCAAAAAGTGGATAGGGAAACTGGGGAAGTATGGGGCCTTGTTTGGGAGACAGATGATCAAGGCTATTTGGTTCCTGGTAGCGTCAGATATGTGTGTAAATTCTGCGGGCACAAGCACACGAACGCTGATAAAAAATGGATGTTGCCGAAGTACAAATGGGTTCCTACCGCAACACCAATCAGTCCGGATGTTCGCAGCTACCATTTCCCAGCACTTTACGCCCCGGCTGCCATGTACCCGTGGGAGGCCATCGTTCGTGACTATTTGCAGGCGTGGGATGTGGGCAACAATCGTCCTCGCGATATGGGTTTGCTGCAAGAGTTTTACAACAACGCTTTGGGTGAAGTGTTTGAACTGCGTGGCGACAAGCTCCGGTTTAGCACAGTGTCCGCCCACAGGCGGTCTGATTACAGCTATGGCGAGGTGCCCAATGAGCTGGCCTTGCGCGTGTCCGGAAGTCAGGTGCTTATACTGTTGGCTACTGTAGACGTGCAAGATGGCTGGCTGGCTGTTGGCGTGTTTGGATTTACCAAAGGTGGGCGGGTTTTCCTAGTGGACTATTGGCATTGGGAGGGTGACCCGTATCAACTCGACGATGCCGAGACCTGGGGGCAAGTACGCAATCTGGTGGAGTCGGGCGAGTACCATGCGGACGACGGGTCCGTGTATTCAGTAGCCGCTTGCTTTGTGGATAGCGGATACATGGCTGATGTGGTCTACAGGTTCTGTGCGGAGTACGAAGTAGGCGTGTTTCCGATCAAGGGTCAGACAGATATACCGGCGAAAGCAGCAGTCCGGGAGTTCAGTCAGTTCAAGACCCCCATGCGTGGCGTGGCCTATGGAATCCGTGTAGACATGTATAAGGACCGTGCATCGGCGGCGTTACGGCGATCCTGGGATGGCGTGACTGAACAGCCGGAGGGCCACTTTAACGCACCAGCTACGGCTAGCGATAAAGCTATGAAAGAATTGACGGCTGAGCATAAGCGGGAGAAGCTGGAAAAGACCACGGGGCGGCGGGTTGGTTATGAGTGGCACCGGCCACAAGGGGCGCGGAATGAGTTATGGGACTTGTTGATTTATGCTCTGGCAGGGCTGGATATTATAGCCTGGGATTTGTGTGTAAATCAGCAGGAAATGGAGGCTGTGAATTGGCCGGCATTTTGGGCACTTGCGGAGTCCGAACAATTGTTCTACGATTTGGGGCAGTGATGGAGGGCGCAGCATGAATCTGGATGAGCGAATTGCCACGGTGCGAAAAATCGTAGAGGCCTACGAAGAAGCGATTATTAAGCTGCTAGATGAAGGCCATTCCAGCTATACCGTGGATACCGGCCAGAGCCGACTTACGGTGACGCGCCATAACATTGGCACAGTGCAGCGACGGCATGGAGAGGCCATGAATTTGTTGGGTGTGCTCGAAGCCCGCCGCGATGGGGCCGGTTTCTATGCAGGGAGTATCTGATTGATGATTGGGTTTACTGCTACTTCCAGCAGCCGTATTGCCAGCGCAGTACGTCGCATGTTCGGTGGAGGCCGAAGCCGGTATCTGACTGTTTCCCAGTTGCCTTATCACGCTCAGGCAAGCACTGCTTTGGGCGATCCGGCGATGGAGTATGCCTTTCATCAGGGTGACAAGTTTCCCGGTAGTTTTGGTCCCACCAAGGTCCTTTCCCTCGACTATTGGACGTTGCGCCAGCGGAGTGCGCAGCTTTTTCATGAGAATCTTTACGCTCGTGGTTTGATTCGGCGTTTGGTCA
The DNA here is from genome assembly GCA_007134055.1 of Ectothiorhodospiraceae bacterium. Classification (GTDB taxonomy): domain Bacteria; phylum Pseudomonadota; class Gammaproteobacteria; order Nitrococcales; family Aquisalimonadaceae; genus Natronocella. Next base: position 4,520 of record SLLM01000372.1, read on the forward strand.
ATAACGAAATCAACGTTGGCCTTACGTTGGAGGCGGCTCCCAACGGCCGTATTTTGGGCATGGATTCCGAAGAACTAGAGGAATGGTCGCAAGACGTTGAGGATCGCTATTTCCTGTGGGAGAAAAACAAGATGCTTTGCGACTGGGAGCACCGTCGCACTCTTGGCGAGATTCAGGAAGAAGCTCGTATGGAGTCCTACATCGAAGGTGATGTGCTCTGCGTTCTGCGCCATAGTCAGCAAACACAACTGCCCAAGGTGCAGCTCATTGCCGGGAGTAAGGTAATGACACCGCCCGGCGGGAGTCGTCGTGACGCTCGCCAGGGTAATGATATTTGGCATGGCGTGGAAATTGATTCCGCCGGACGCCAGGTTGCTTACCACGTTCATGTGGGGTTCAACGAGTTTCGGCGCATTCCGGCTAGAGGCGAACGGTCGGGGCGGCGTATTGCGTGGCTGGAGTACGGCACGGATAAGCGCATGGATGACGTGCGCGGGGAGCCCCTGCTTTCGCTCGTAATGCAGTCGGTCAAAGAGATTGACGATTATCGTGATAATGTGCAGCGCAAGGCAGCCATTAACGCATTGCTTGCAATCTTCGTCCAGAAAGATGAAGACAAGATCGGTAGTAAGCCTTTGACCGGGGCCATCACCCGTAAGGACAAGGTGGCGGCAGGCAGTGGCGGTCAAGAGCCCAGCAAACGTCGTGAGTACAATGTTAGCAAGTACCATCCCGGCGTCATGATTGATGAACTACAGGCCGGGGAAAGGCCTGTAGGTTTTCACAATCAGGGCACGGATGAGAAGTTTGGCGATTTTGAAGATGCCATTGTTGTGGGCGTAGCCTGGGCCAACAACGTTCCGCCGGAGATTTTGCGGCTGGCATTCAGCAACAACTATTCTGCCAGTCAAGCGGCAATCAATGAGTTCAAGAGTTATCTTACCAAGGTTCGCACTCGCTTTGGCGAGTCATTCTGCCGGAGCGTTTATGTGGAATGGCTGATTGGCTCGGTCCTGAAGGGCGACATTCAGGCACCCGGATTTCTGGATGCCATGCGGCAGCCGGACAGGTTCGTTGAATTTGATGCGTGGTCTTATGCGGAATGGTCTGGAATCATTAAGCAAAGCACGGAGCTTCGTCGCCAGGTCGAAGGATATAAGGGCTTGGTGGGTGAGGGATGGACTACAAATGATCGGGCGGCCCGTGAGCTGACGGGCACGAAATTCCGCCGCAACATTGAGGCGTTGCGTAAGGAAAACGAACTCAAGGTGCAGGCAGCAGAACCCCTGGTCCGATTCCGCGAGCGTTTCGGCGTCGATGCCGATTCGGTGTTGCAAGAAATGCAGCCCGAGCATGATGCGGACCCTGTGCCTGATGATGAATGACTTGCATTTTCCATAACCGTCTGCTAAAGGTATCACTATATGTGGCTACTGGAACCCAATACTGCCGCAAGGCTACAGGAGTGGCGAAGTCAGGGCAGTCTGCCTACCGCCCAGCAGCAGCAGGACTACATCGCACTAATTGACGATGGAGACAACGGCGGGTCCGGCAATTCTGTATTGCGCAAGGCGGGCGATGTGGCGGAAATCAACGTGTCCGGGGTCTTGACGAAAAAGCCGGACCTGCTGGCCTTCCTTCTTGGCGGTGGGAATACGACGTACCGGGGCATTGAAGCCGCATTGGCTGAAGCGGAACAGGACGATGAGGTGGGCCGCATTGTACTCCGCGTTGATTCCCCTGGCGGTTCGGTGGATGGCATGTATTCCGCCATGGATGCTGTGGCTGGCACGTCGAAACCCGTCGAAGCGGCTGTTGAGGATATGGCCGCTTCGGCGGCATACGCTCTTGCCAGCCAGGCAGATACAATTCGCGCTAAGCACCGTGCCAGCATGGTCGGCAGCGTGGGTGTAGCAGCGACGGTGCCGGCGAATGAGATTGACGGTGTACACACACTCACATCCAGCGAGGCTCCGGATAAGCGGCCTGATCCTGCGACAGATGAGGGGCGCAGACGCATTGTGGCGGAGCTGGACCGCATTCATCACGCGATGGCTGAGGCGCTGGCGCGAGGTCGCGGCACGACAGTCGAGGATGTGAATCAGAACTACGGTCGCGGCGGAATGCTAATGGCCGAAGAAGCCCGTGCTCGCGGGATGATTGATGTCGTGGGCGAGCCCCAAAGAGAACCCGCGCCCTTGCCGGGTGCCGGGGCGAGTGCAACTGCAAGCAAATCCGAATCGGGAGGTAAGAGAATGGACTTGGAAACGATGAAGGCCGAACACCCGGCACTGTACCGGGAGATTGTGCAGGCGGGTGTACAGCAGGAGCGTGATCGCGTGTGTGCGCACTTGCGTATGGGCGAGGCGTCCGGCGCAATCAGTACGGCTCTTGAGGCCGTGCGTGATGGGAAAGACATGACTCAGGAGCTACAGGCCGAGTACATGTCTGCCGCTATCAATACCCGAGATCAGCAAGCTCGGGCTGCCGACGAGGGCGACGTGTCTGACGCCGCCGATGCCGCTGGGTCGGACAAGTCTGGCAGCAATGACACGCGGGGCAGCGATCTGGAAAACCCGGATATGGTGGAACAGATGCTCACCAAGGTCGAACACAACATGGGAGTAAAGCACGATGCCTGATAACTACGCAGCAACTCGCGTTGATCGAGGCAGCGTAATTCACAGTAATGCGCTGTTTCGTTGGGAGACTTTGAAGTTTGCAGGTGCGGGAACTTGGAATGCGGGTACGATCCTCGCTCGTGACAACACGGACGATAAGCTGGTTCAGTATGATCCGGCAGGAGATAATGACACGGACGTGCCTATTGCGGTACTGACGTTTGATGTTACTGCTGGCGAAGCTGGAGACCTGCACCGTCGTGTCATGATTGCCGGCAACGTTCGCGAACAGCGTCTTATTGTCAACGGCGGCGATCCGGGTGCAGACGTGGACGGGCCGCTTACTGATGCGCTTCGTTTGTACAGCATTATCCCGCTGTCTGTCGAGGAACAGAACGTGGACGATCCGGGCGTTTGATCCGGGTGAGTGACAACCAGAAACGAGAGGATTGAAAGCCATGCCTTTGACCAGCAATCAAGTTACGCAGCGCATGATTGCGGCGTATTTTCAGGACGCCACCCCGCAAATGTTTTTGTCGGGGATGTTTCAGACGCCGCCCGCCAACCTGCATAGCTCTGAGGAAGTGAGCATTGATATTGAGCGAAGCGAGGAAGAAGTTTCGCCCGTTATCAGTGACTTGTCAGCCGGCCACAACTATACGGCTGCAGACACCTACGTGAACAAGGCATTCAAGCCGCCGATCCACAAGGATGCCGGCGTGCTCAACGCCTTTGATCTTATCACCAGGCAGCCGGGACAGGACCCGTTTCAGGACCCCGACTTTCAGGCCAATGCCATGGAGCGAGCTTTCCGGAAATTCCGGAAGTTGGAATACCGTATCCGCCGGGCTATCGAGCTTCAGGCGTCGCAGGTGCTGCAAACTGGTGTGATCGAGCTTTTTGATAACGACGGGAACAAGGTCTATACGCTCGACTATCAGGCGCGCAGTGATCATTTCCCCACGGCTGCAGAAGCTTGGGGAACTGCGGATGCGGATTCGCTCAGTGATCTGAAGTCCTTGGGCTCTACCATTCGGACTAATGGGCTCGCCAAGCCGGATATGGCGATCATGGGTATTGACGCTTTTGACGCATTCATTCAGGAACAGAAAGTCCGTGATCTGCTGGACAATCGCCGTATTGATCTTGGCGCGTTTCAGCGCATGGAGGAAATGGTAGGCGAAGGCGGGGAGTTCCGTGGCTCGGTCGATGTAGGCAACTATCAGATGGCCGTGTGGACTTACGATGGTCGTTACAAAGACCCGGAGACCGGGGACAGCAAGCGTTACCTTGATCCGGCCAAGGTTATTGTCCGCGACAGCGGCGGCCGTCTGGATGCCACTTTCGGGGCAATTCCTCGCATCGTGCAGCCGGATCAGCGTGTGATGCCATTCCTTCCCGGCCGTCTTGCTAGCCCGGAATTGGGTATGGACATTCATACTAATGCCTGGGTGAGCCCGGACGGTGAGAACCTGCACGTGGCAGCAGGCAGCCGGCCTCTGATGATTCCGACTGCCATTGACCGTTTTGGCTGCCTTGACACGCAGGCCAGCAGCTAACAAGGAGGCTGAACGATGAGTGACGATGCGAAACAGCAGGACCAGGCCGCCGAGGCTGAGGCGAGCAATAAGAACCCCACTCGGCCCGGCCGCCCGGCTACCGTGAAACGGAGCAGCAAGAAAGCAGTGAGCAAGAAGAAAACCAGTAAGCCGAAGTCCCATAACAAGCCCTACACTGTGGCTTATCGGCGAAGCGTGACTTCCAAGCGTGGTGTGCTGACGGCACATTCTGGCTGTGGCCCTGAAGATTTCCGGGGCGGCGATGGAACTTGCAAGCGTCTTGTGAAGCGGGGCGTCCTTGTGCCCTCTGAAAACAACAAGAAGGCTGAGTAGTGGGCATTCGGGAAGTTGCGGAACGGGACATGCGCCGCATTTTGGGGGATACCCAGGATGGCGGCGCTGTCACTGTTACGCTAATCAGTCCCGATGGTGAAAGCGTCGAGCTGTCCGGGTTATCGCAGGACATTTACGAGGCGATTGATCCGGAAACCGGCGTGTCTGTGTCAGGTCGGCTGGCGACAGTATCACTGCCCAACCGGCCGTTGATTG
>SLLM01000012.1 GCA_007134055.1 Ectothiorhodospiraceae bacterium
ATCTCCTCCCGCTCGGCGTGCGCGCGGGCCTCCAGCTCGGAGCGCTTGGCGTCCTCCAGTTCGTAGTGCCGCTCCTGCATGGTGTTGACGATGATACCGATGAACAGGTTGAGTACCGTGAACGCCGTGATGAGGATGAAGGTAACGAAATAGATCCAGGCGTAGGGGTACTCCACCATCACCGGGCGGGCGATTTCCTGCGACCAGCTCTCCAGGGTCATGACCTGGAACAGGGAGTAGAGGGTGCGTCCCAGATGCCCGAAATCCTCGGGAAAACTATCGCCGAAGAGCTTCGTACCCATGACGGCGAACACGTAGAACACGAGCATCAGCAGCGCCGCGATCCAGCCGATACTGGGAATGACCCGCAGCAGCGACTCGATGATGTCCCGCAACCGTCCGATCTTGGTCAGCAGGCGCAGGATACGCAGGATGCGCAGTGCCCGCAGGATGGAGAACGGACCGGTATCCGGCAGCAGCGCGATACCCACGATCAGAAAATCGAAGACATTCCATGGGTCGCGGAAGAAGCGCGGCCCGAAGGCGAACAGCTTGAGGGAGATCTCCACCACGAAGACCGTCAGAATGATCCGTTCGATCCACAGCAGGTGCCAGCCGATCTCCCGCTGCAGGGTTGCCGAGGTTTCCATCCCCAGGGTCACGGCATTGATGCAGATGATCACGATGATCACGTTCTGCACCCGGGTGTTCTCCACCCAGGCCCCGATCCGCTCTCGCAGGGACTGCGTTGGCGATGCGTCTGTCGTCATGGACTTGGGAACCGGTCCGTTGTGTATCTGAAGCCGCGAATTCTACCTCGCGGGGGCGCAAGGGAGCGTGGACCGGCTTCAGAAAAGCCAGCCGCTGACCACGAAGATCACCATGCCCACCAGCGCCCCCACCAGGGTGCCGTTGATGCGGATGAACTGCAGATCCCGGCCCACGGACAGCTCCAGCCTGCGGGCGAGCCCGTCGGCATCCCAGTCCCGCACCACATCGGCGATGAAACCGCCGATGGTACTACGAAACGGCAGGATCAGCTCCCGCAGCAGCAGGATGATCCGCTCGTCCAGGCGCTTCCTCGCCTCCTCGTCCTGCAGCAGGGTCTCGCCGAAGCGCTGCAGGCCGTTGGCCAGGGACTGCCGGAACGCCGAATCGGGACGATCGACGCCCTCAAGCGCGGCACGCCGGAGGTCGCTCCAGATCTGCTCCAGGACCTGCTGCAGCTCGGGGCTGTCCAGGAGCTGGTCGCGCACGGTGTCGAGGCGCTCGCGCAGCGCATCGGAACTGCGCATGCCGCGGGCCATGGCCCACACGCCCCGCTCGAACTCCCGGCGCGCGGAATGGCGCGGATCCGCCAGATCCTGCAGCCATTCATCCACCCCCTCGATGATGGCCTCCGCGAGCTTGCGGTCGAAGCGCCGGGGGATCCACCAGCTGCTGCGGCTCTCCACCCGCCGATAGATCGTTTCCCGGTTGGCCCGCAGCAGTTCACGGGCAAGGCGCAGGCTGCGGTCGAACAGGCGCTGATGCTGGTGGCTTTCCATGAACAGCCACACCAGCCGCTCGACCATCGGCACCAGATCCAGCCGCCGCAGCTGCCGGAGAAAGGTGTCCTGGTAGAAGCTGCGTACTTCCCGGTCGCCGAAGGCGTTGATGACGTCCGGCGCCAACGCCAGGACGCGGTCGGCCACCAGGGCGCTGTTGTCCCGTTGCGCCAGCCAGTGGCCGAGGCGGCGGGCCGGCCGGGATTCCCGCAGCCGACCCTGAACCACGTCCGGGGCCAGGAAGTGTTCGGCCACGAACCGCCCCAGCCCCGCCCCGAGACGCTCCTTGTTGCGGGGTAGTATGGCCGTGTGGGGAATGGGCAGGCCCAGCGGCCGGCGGAACAGCGCCACCACGGCGAACCAGTCGGCAATCCCGCCGATGAGCCCGGCCTCGGCGCCGGAGCGGATCAGGAGCACCCCGTACCCGGGATCGTCCACCAGCTGGGTGGCCACGTAGACTCCCACCGCGCCCACCAGCGACGCCGTGGCGATGCGCCGGTGGCGGCGCAGTTCGACGGCCTGGCGTTCATCCTCGGACCAGGCCGCCGTCATTCGGTATCGGACTGGCGCCGCCGCTCCACGGATGCAACCTTGTCATCCAGACTCTGCTCCCGATCAATCCGGGTGCCCACCTTGATGGCGGTAAACAGGCGCGGCGCCCCCATGGCATGCAGGCGTTCGTGACATTTCCGGATGGCGGTGAAGACTGCATCCCAGTCCCCTTCCACATTCGTTCCGTAGGCATGCAACCGGGTCTCCAGGCCCGCCGCCTCGAGCACCTCCTGGCACGCGGCGATGTACTCACCGAGAGACGTTCCACTACCGATCGGGATGACGCACAGCTCCACATGTACTCGCATGGATCCTCCTCCTCGCTGCTGTCCCATTCTACCGCCCTGCCCCCTGGAGTGCGGGAAGCAATCGGGCCCCTGCCGATGCCCCCACCGTGCGGTGCGGGCATCATGCGGGGCCCGGCCTGACGGCATCGGTGATGTCGGTCAGCCCAGGAAAATCAGGGACCCTGCAATTCCAGTTCCAGCTCCCGGAGGAAGGCGCGGATCCGGGCGGCGTTGGCACCGGCATCTCCGCGACCCAGCCGCGACGCCGAACGCACATCGACACGGGTACCGCCGTCGACCTCCCGCAACCGGATCACGACATCATCCCGGAAGCCGAACCAGGTGGTGACGGCCGTCGCCTCCAGACGGTCCCTCTCCACCGCCGCGGGCTCCCAGCCGTGGGCAAGCACCGTGGTCTCCGCCGCCGCGCGCACGGCGTCCGGTGTCGCCGCGAGGTACAGGGGCTCAATATCCGGATAGGCGGCGCGTTGCAGCCGGGCGGTCTCCTCTCCCGGATAATCCACGGCGTTGGGAGCCCGCTCACGAGCTTCGGCGAGGGCCCGGAACGCCGGTGGATCCCCGGTATCCGTGGTGATGTCATGAATCGGCGGGGCGTGTTGCGCCTGCTGCCAGTGCATGTAGGGTATTGCGCTCGAGCCCAGGCCGACGACGAGTGCCCCGAGGGCGATCGGCAGGGATCCGAAGCGCCGGTGGCGCACCAGTCCCGACAGGGCGATCAGTGCAAGGCCAGAGCCGACGGCGGCCACCAGGACTCCCAGGCGCAGGGCGTCAAAGGCGGTACCCAGGGGCAGGATGCCCACCCGGTAGGCAGGTCCGGCGCCTGCGATCAGTGCCAGCGAGACCAGCACCACGGCCGCTGCCGCCAGTGTCAGGTTCGTCGCCCAGCGTCCACCTCTTTTTTTCCTGCCGAACATGCCCTTTCTCCGGAACCGATCACTGCGGAAGATGTCCATGATGACGCCCTGTCGGACATCCAGGGCGAAGTCTGCCGGGGCTTTCCGGGTACGCCGTCCGGCACCCGGGGGTCCCGGCACGACGTACGAACCTTTCAGGCAATGCCCCCCGAAAGATAGCGTAGGCCGTCGCACTTCGGTGCTTCGACACTGGAACCATACCGGCGTTCTACGTTAGAAACACAGGTTGGCGCCGCTGCGACACCGCCGGCGGGCACCACGGAAGCACGGATCACCGAACAGGTTCGGAGCACAGGCCGATGAGGCATCCCGTCACCCTGACCATCCTGGGCACCCTGGCGATGGCCGCGATCCTGTCGCTGAGCAGTTGCAGCCAGCCGGCGATGCAGGAAGACGGCGACGTCCGTCAGGCCGCCCGCCTGGAACAGGACGCGTTCATCACCCACGACGGTCAGCACCTGCCCCTGTCCGTCTGGTCCCCCGCCGAAGGGGAGCCCAGGGCCGTGGTGCTTGCGCTGCACGGATTCAACGACTACCGCCGTGCATTCGCGGCCACGGCGGAGGACATGTCCGCCGGGGGCGTGCAGGTGTACGCATATGACCAGCGGGGCTTCGGCGGTACTGCCGACCGTGGCATCTGGCCCGGAACCGACGCGTTGGTGGAAGATGCCCGTGCAGCCCTCGTCCTGCTGCGTGAAGCGCATCCGGATACTCCTGTCTACCTGCTCGGCAAGAGCATGGGCGGTGCCGTCGCGATCGGTGCGCTCACACGCCAGCCGGAACCGGAAGTCGACGGTGCCGTCCTCGTGGCTCCGGCAGTCTGGGCGCGGCGCACCATGCCCTGGTACCAGCGCGCAGCGCTCTGGCTCGGTTCCAGGCTGGCGCCCGGCCGCGAGGTCCGGGGCAGCGGCCTGGGCATCCGCCCTACGGACAATCGGGAGATGCTCCGGGAATGGAGTCGTGACCCCATGGTCATCAAGGGCACGCGCATCGATGCCGTCGCCGGCCTGGCCAACCTGATGGACGAGGCGCTGGACGGCATCCCGCGCCTTGGCACCGAGAGCCTGATCCTGTACGGGCGCAACGACGAGGTGGTGCCGCGCCAGCCCACCTGCCGCATGCTCTCCAACCTGCCCTCGGACCCGAGGAACTGGCGCTTTGCCCTGTACGAGGACGGCTACCACATGCTCACCCGGGATCTCCAGGGGGGCGTGGTGCGGGCGGACATCACTGCCTGGGTGCTGGACCGTGACGCGACCCTGCCCTCGGGCATGGAAGCAACCAACAGTCCCCGGCGGGAAGCGCTCTGCCATGTCCCGCCGGTCCCGGAGATGGTGCACTCGGGCTAGCAGGGAGCGTCGCCGCCGTCGGGAGACAATACCGGGCCCCTGCGGAGGGGAGCCGTCAGCCCGGTCTCCAGCCAGCGCAGGTAATCCGCCAGGATCAGCCCGTGATCGAAAGCCAGGCGCAGGCCCTGCTGCCGGGGATCGACCACGAACGCGGCGGCCGCATCATCGCCAGCCCGGGGATTGCCGCCGGCTTCGGCAATGTAGACGGCACTGGCGGTCGCACCCCGCGGATCACGTCCCGGAGCGGAATAGAGTCCCAGCAGGGTGGTCAACGTCACCTGCAACCCCGTCTCCTCCCCCGCCTCCCGCAGCGCGGTAGCCTCCACGGTTTCGTCGATCTCCACGAACCCTCCGGGCAACGCCAGACCGTAGGGCGGATTGGCCCGTTCGATCAGCACGATGCAATCATCATGGTCCCGCAGGCGAATGACGCAATCCGCGGCGATCAGCGGGGTTACCGGCCTGGACATGCGTCTCCTTCAACTGAACAGGAACACGAGAAGATGCAGCACGACGGCGGCGAACACCCCGGCCAGCACGTCATCCGCCATGATTCCGAGGCCGCCATGCACGCGGCGGTCGAGCCAGCGGATCGGCCAGGGCTTGAGGATATCGAACAGGCGGAACAGGACAAATCCCAGCACCACCCAGAACACGCCGACGGGAACCGCGATCATGGTTACCAGGAAACCGGCAATCTCGTCCCAGACGATGGCGGGATGATCGTGGACACCGAAATCCCGGGCAGCGCGGTCGCAGATCCAGATGCCGGCCACGATCACGACCCCGGTGACGAGCAGGTAGAGCCATGGCGGAAGCCCCGCCAGCAGCAGGTACAGGGGTACGGCCGCCAGCGTTCCCATGGTCCCGGGCGCCCGGGGCGCCAGCCCGCTGCCAAAGCCGAGGGCCAGGAAATGCACGGGGTTGGCCAGGCGCGCCCGCCCCTGCAGGCCGGATTGATTCATGAGTCCTGGAAGTGCCGGTAACCGGGACGGCTCACCCGCACCGGGGTGTTGTCGCCGTGAACCAGGGACAGCCCCACGCCCGGCTGTATGGTTCCCACCCGTGTGAGGCGCACACCGACCCGGCTGGCCACGGCGTCCACCACATGCAACCGCCGTCGCGGCACCGTGAAACAGAGCTCGTAGTCATCACCCCCGGTCAGTGCAGTACGCCAGTGGGACCGCCCACCCCCGAACCGACGCCCAGGTCCGGACAGGGGCAGCCGATCCACGTTCACCACGGCAGCGACACGGCTGCCGGCGAGTATGTGGCCAAGATCGGCGGCAAGTCCGTCGGAAAGGTCGATACAGGCGGTTGCCAGCGCCCGCAGTTCCAGGCCCAGGGAGACCCGCGGCACGGGCCGGTGCAGCCGCCCCACGAGCCAGGCCACCTCTTCGGAAGCCGGTACCGTCGGTTGCTGCCAGAGCTTCAGGCCCAGCGCCGCGTCACCGAGGGTTCCGCTCACGATGATCGCATCCCCGACCGTCGCGCGGCTGCGCCGCAGGGCCTTGCCGGGCGGCACACTTCCCAGCGCCTGCACGGTGACGCTCAGCGGTCCACGGCAGAGATCCCCGCCGACCAGGGCCACCTGGTGGTAGCGGGCGAGATCGCCGAACCCCCGGGCAAAGGCGGCGAGCCAGTGGTCATCGACCTCCGGCAGGGTCAGGGACAGGGTGGCCCAGGCGGGTTCCGCACCCATTGCGGCAAGGTCGCTCAGGTTCACCGCAAGCGCCTTGTGCCCCACCGATTCCGGCGGCGCATTGTCGGGGAAGTGAATCCCGGCGACCAGCGTGTCCGTGGTTGCCACCAGGTGCTGCCCGCGGGGAGGATTCAGCAGGGCGGCATCGTCGCCGATGCCAAGGGCGACATCTTCACGGCGGCTGCCGATGCCGGAGAAATGGTCTGCAATGAGATCGAATTCATTCCGCGACATACCGACCTCCCGGCGCTGAAATCCCCGCGTACGCTGGAAGTGTCACGCCGCTGCGCACTCCCGGGGATCCGGATATCCGGCCTTGACGGCTTCCCGCTAGCGCGGAGCACCCGGCCGGCGCCGATCATCCATCTCCGTCGCCCGCAGGCGGTGGGAACGACCGACCTTGTCCAGCACACCGTTGATATACTTGTGACTGTCCTCGCCGCCGTAGCGCTTGGCAAGCTCCACGTACTCGTTGATGACCACTCGAAAGGGCACATCCAGCCGTTCGTTGAGCTCGAACGTGCCCAGGCGCAGGATCACGCGCTCGGTCGGATCCAGGCTCTGCAGGGCACGGTCCAGATGGGGCCTGATCTGGGCATCCCAGCGCTCGAGGCCATTCAGCACTCCATGCAACAGCTCCCGGAACAGCGGTACATCAACCTCCGCCATGTCCAGGGCGTCTTCCAGTTCCCGGTCGCCTTCCCCAGTCTCCCCGGGTTCGACCCCGTCATCCGTACCGACGAACTGCCGCTCGATATCCCCGGCCGACTGGCCGGACAGCTGCCACTGGTAGAGGGCCTGCAGGGCGCGTTCCCGCGCCAGTGTCCGCAGTCTCGTGGAGCGTCGCCTGCGTTGCGTCACTGTTTCTCCAGCTGCTCCAGAAGGTGCACGAGCTCCAGGGCAGCCATGGCCGCCTCCGCGCCCTTGTTCCCCGACTTGGTGCCGGAGCGTTCGATCGCCTGCTCGATCGTATCCACTGTCAGGACGCCGAAGCACACCGGGAGGTCGCACTCCATGGCGACCTGGGACAGTCCCTTGGTGCACTCCCCGGCCACATACTCGAAATGTGGGGTACCGCCACGAATGACCGCCCCGAGCGCGATCACCGCATCGTAGCGACCACTGCGGGCGACACGCCGCGCCACCAGCGGCAGTTCCCAGGCGCCGGGGGCCCGGACTACCGTGATCTGCTGTTCGGCAACGCCGTGACGCTTCAGCGTGTCCGCTGCACCGCCCACCAGGCTATCGACCACGAAGGAGTTGAACCGGGCGACCACCAGAGCGTAGCGGCCCGTGACGTGAGTGAGTTGTCCTTCGATGATCTGCATCGGGTTTCCCCCTTCCTCGACGAGCGGCTGTTACCTGACCGGATCCACGTATTCCACCACTTCCATGCCGAAGCCGGAAATGGCATGCATGCGCTTGGGCGTGCTCAGCACCCGCATCCGGCGCACACCCAGGTCGGTAAGGATCTGGGCACCGAGGCCGTAGGTGCGCAAGTCGATGCTGGACTGACCACCACTGTCCTGCTCCGTGGCAACCTGCCGCTGGTAGTCGTGCATGCGCCGGAGGATATCGGAATCATCGTCGTTGCTGCGTAGCACCACCACGACCCCGCCCCCCGCATCGGTCACCTGCCGCATGGCGGAGCGCAGGGGCCAGCCGCAATGGGGGCCGACGCTGCCCAGCGTATCCAGCAGCGTGTTCTGGATATGTACCCGTACCAGGGTGGGTTCCTCCGGCTGTGGTCGCCCCTTCACCAGGGCGAAGTGCATGCGATCGTCCACGTTGTCCTGGTAGGCGTAGAGATGAAAATGGCCGTACTCCGTGGGCAGTTCGCACTCCGCCACCCGCTCTACCGAACGTTCGTTGCGAACCCGGTAGGCGATGAGATCCGCCACGGTTCCGATCTTGAGCCCGTGCTCCCTGGCAAATGCCATGAGATCGTCCCGGCGGCCCATGGTGCCGTCCTCGTTGAGCACCTCGACGATCACCGCCGATGGCTCGAAACCGGCCAGCCGGGCGAGATCACACCCTGCCTCGGTATGTCCGGCACGGGTCAGAACGCCGCCGGGCTGGGCCATCAGCGGAAAGATGTGTCCGGGCTGCACCAGGTCCTCGGGACGGGCCCCGGGGGCCACCGCTGCCTGCACGGTACGGGCCCGGTCGGCGGCGCTGATGCCGGTTGTCACCCCGGTGGCAGCCTCGATGGAGACAGTGAAGTTCGTGCGCTGGTGGGCGTCGGTATCGTGCACCATCAGGGGGAGGCGCAGCTGTTCGCAGCGCTCCCGGGTCAGGGTCAGGCAGATGAGGCCGCGTCCGTACCGGGCCATGAAGTTGATGTCGTCCGGGCGCACCATGCTGGCGGCCATTACCAGGTCACCCTCGTTCTCCCGGTCCTCGTCATCAAGGATGACGACCATACGGCCGTATCGCAGCTCCTCGATGATCTCCTCGATGCTGTTGAAACCCATTTCCTGCCTTCCCGTTACCTGCCCGTGGTGTGCCGGCGCGCTCGCCGCGGTGCCCGGATCAGTCATGGCGATAGCCGTGACGCGCGAGGAACTCACGGCTGATACCGCCGGCCCCGGAACGGGCGGCGGCATCGCCGAGCATCAGGCGCTCCAGGTACCGGGCCACCAGGTCCACCTCCAGGTTCACCCGGGTGCCGGCAGCGTATGCGCCGATGATCGTCTCGTCCATGGTGTGGGGCACAATATTGACATCAAAGACGGCTCCGTCCACCCCATTTACCGTAAGGCTGACCCCATCGATACAGATCGACCCCTTCTCCGCGACATAGCGCGCCAGCTCATCGGGGGCGCGGAACCG
>SLLM01000036.1 GCA_007134055.1 Ectothiorhodospiraceae bacterium
ATGCGCAGAATGTCGGGTACCTGCGGCTCCCAACATCTGGCGGGAAACACCCGACATGCAGCTCGACAACCAGGGCAGGGCCATGCTGTTCGCGCTGGGGGCGGTATTCCTCTGGTCCACAGTGGCCACCGCCTTCAAGCTATCCCTGGAGCACCTTGCCCCGATCCAGCTGCTGGCATGGTCGAGCCTGGTCTCGCTCTTCACCCTGGGCATCCTGCTCGCCGCCAGCGGCCAATTGCCGCAGGTCTTCCGTGGTAACCGCCGTGATTATCTGCGATCCCTGGGGATGGGGATCATCAACCCCTTCCTGTACTACGTCGTACTGTTCGAGGCGTACGACCAGCTTCCGGCCCAGGAGGCGCAGCCACTGAACTACACCTGGGCGTTCACCCTGGCCTTGCTGGCCGTTCCCCTGCTCGGCCACCGGCTGTCCCGCTGGGATCTCGTCGGCGGGGTGGTCGCCTACTCCGGGGTGTGGGTGATCGCCACCCGAGGTGACGTCCTGTCACTGCGGTTCGACAATCCATACGGCGTGGCTCTCGCCCTGGCGAGCACCGTGTTATGGGCCCTGTACTGGATCTACAGCGCCAGGGACCGGCGGCACCCGCTAGTGGTGCTGTTCTGTAACTTCGCCATGGGCGTACCCTTCGCGCTGGTGGCCTGCGCACTGACTGCCGGCCTGATGGTGGACAGCTGGCAGGGTCTCGCCGGGGCAACCTACGTGGGAGTCTTCGAGATGGGGATTGCCTTCGCCCTGTGGCTCGGCGCCATGCACTTTGCAACCAACGCCTCACGGATCGGCAACCTCATTTTCCTGTCTCCGTTCCTGTCCCTGTTCTTCATCCGGACCTTCGTCGGCGAGGCGATTCTGCCCTCCACCTATCTGGGGCTGGTGCTGATCGTATCCGGGCTGGTGCTGCAACAGGCTCTGAAGGACCGGTAGCGGCTACCACCCCTGCAGGCTGGTCGAGCGGTATCAACCACGGCAGCGGGACGCAGTCTCCACTGCTCCGGGGAGCAGACACTGCGTGTTCGGAAACAGGGTAAGCGGTACATCCGGGACGCGGCGCAATGCTATGCTGCCCGGTCACTGACGCTGGCGGCTGCATGAATCTCCACCCGGTAC
Organism: Ectothiorhodospiraceae bacterium; assembly: GCA_007134055.1. GTDB lineage: Bacteria > Pseudomonadota > Gammaproteobacteria > Nitrococcales > Aquisalimonadaceae > Natronocella. The sequence goes on from SLLM01000036.1 coordinate 1,127, forward strand.
CATTGCCCATGGATCAGACTCCATCCATCGATGTCCGAAGCTACGGCCCCGACGGCCAGAGCCACCGCCACGGGTACCATCAGCTGGTATTGCCGCTAAGCGGCTCGATGGAGGTGGACACGCCTGCAGGAACCCGGGCCGCGGCCGGTGCCACCGGCGTGCTCATCGCTGCCGGCGAACGCCATGATTTCCGTTGCGCAGGCAGCAACCGGTTCGTTGTGGTCGGGCTGTCCGCCGCCACCCGGGGGTACCTGTTCGACCGCGCCCACGGCGCACCGGCCGTGCGCCTGTCCGCTGCCGCCCGCCATCATGTTGCCCTGATTACACGCTGTGACGGCCGGTTTCCCCTTTCCGTGGCGTTCCGCGAGCACTGGACGAGCCTGCTGCTCGAGTTCCTGGGTTCCGGAATCCGGGAAACGACCCCCTCCGGCGGTTCCCGGTTGCGGACAGCGCTGGCCTACATTGCCGCGCATGCCGGAGACGGGATCGACATCCACGATGTGGCCGCCGCCATTCACATGTCTCCGTCGGGACTTGCCGCACTGTTCCGCCGTAACGGCCGGGAAAGCCCGGGGCGGGCAATCGTCAATGCCCGCCTGCAGCAGGCCGCGGACCTGCTGGCGCGCACGGATGCATCGATCGCCGAGATCGCGGCGCGGTGCGGATTCAGCGAACACAGCGCGCTCACGCGCGCCTTTCGCACCCGCTTCGCGGAGACGCCCATCGCCTATCGCCGCCGGTGCATCAGGCGCGCCATGAACTAACCGTTCAGCAATCATCATGCGGTCCGGCACGGCGGGTCGCGACACGGCAGCAGGATGCCGTACCCTCCTGTCGACAGCCGACCAGTGAAGGCACCGTCAAGAAGCGTCGCGTCCGGGTCAAGCATCACGCCACGGCGTGCGGCATGCTGTTGCTCCATGCGCAGCTAGACTTTTCCAGCAAACACTGCCGGGTTGCCTCGCCATGCAGGTACGGTTCCCGGGCAGGCCCGGAGCAGGAGTGTCCCCATGAAGCCACTGAACCAGTTCAGCACCCTCACGTTCGACGTCTACGGCACCCTGATCGACTGGGAGACCGGCATCGCCAACGCACTGAGTCCGTGGGCGGAATCCGCCGGGCTCGACGCATCCCGGGACGATCTGGTAGCCGCCTTCGGCCGCCATGAGTCACGCCGCCAGCAGGAGAACCCCGGCACACTGTACCCCCAGGTTCTGGAACTGGTGTTCCGGGATATCGCCGGCGACTTCGGCCTCGAGGCAAGCGCCGAGGACGCAGCCGCTTTCGGCAGGTCGGTACCGGACTGGCCGGCTTTCCCCGACAGCGCCGAAGCGCTGGCCTACCTGGCGCGGCACTATCGCCTGGGGGTGATCTCCAACGTCGACCGGGCCTCCTTCGAGGGGTCAAGGCGCAGGCTCGGCGCGGATTTCGACGTCGTGGTCACGGCCGAGGACGCCGGCGCCTACAAGCCGGACCTGCGCCCATTTCACCTGACTCTGGAACGGCTGGCGGGCATCGGCGTGGAGCGGGACGCCATCCTGCACACTGCGCAGTCCCTGTTCCATGATCACGCCCCCGGGAGTCAGCTCGGCCTGACAACCTGCTGGATCGATCGACAGGGCCAGGCTGAAGGCGGCGCCTGGGGCGCGACGCCCCCGCCCCCAGGGGCACCGGAGCCCGACGTGACCTATCCGTCGATGGCCGCGCTGGTGGAAGCCCACCAGCGTCAGAGCACAACCGCTTGACCAATACGGGAGGTCTCCGTGACAACGATACTGATCACCAACGCCAACGTCATTGATACACGCGCCGGCACCACTCTGGCGGATCGCCAGGTGCTGGTGCGTGACGGACGGATCGTGGAGGTATCGGAAACGCCGGTGCGCAACGGTGCCGACCATACCGTGGATGCCGGCGGCCGCTACCTGCTTCCCGGCCTGTGCGACGGTCATGTGCACGTCACCGCGATCACGCCGGACTTCCCGCTGCTCAGGCGGCTGTCCCCGTTCTACGTCGCCGCAGCCAGCGCCGAGATCCTGAGCGCCATGCTCATGCGCGGCTTCACGACCGTGCGCGACGCCGGCGGCGCCGACCATGGTCTCGCCCGGGCGGTGGAGGAAGACCGTATCCATGGACCACGGCTGCTGTTCTGCGGTCATGCCCTGTCGCAGACCGGTGGACACGGTGACATGCGCGCTCCCGGGGAGCAGGAACTGGATCAGTGCTTTTGCTGTGCCGGGCTGGGTCTCGTATGCGACGGGGTGCCGGAAGTTCGCCGCGCCGCCCGCCATGAGATCCGCAAGGGCGCGACGCATATCAAGATCATGGCATCCGGGGGCGTATCGTCGCCCACCGATCGCATCGACAGCGACCAGTTCGCCTTCGACGAGATCGACGCCGTCGTCGCCGAGGCGCAGGCGGCGAATATCCATGTCATGGCCCACGCCTACACTGCACGATCCATCAATCGGCTGATTCCCCGCGGCGTTCGCACCATCGAGCACGGCAACCTGCTGGACGACGAGAGCTGTCGGTTGTTCCGGGAGCATGACGCTTTCCTGACACCAACCCTCTCGACCTACGACGCGCTCGCCCGGGAGGGCGTGGAGGCGGGCATGGCGCCGGAACTGCAGCGCAAGGTCTACCACGTGCTCGATGCCGGCGCCCAGGCGCTGGAGCGCGCGCAGCGACACGGCGTGCGCATGGTTTTCGGCACGGACCTGCTGGGCCGCATGCACGTTCATCAGCTCAACGAGTTCCACCTGCGCAAGGATGTGATCCCCGCCGCCGACCTCCTCCGCTCGGCGACCTGCACCGCTGCCGACGCGTTCCTTCAGTCCGGGGAAATCGGTGTCATCGAGCCGGGCGCCCGGGCGGACCTGCTGGTGGCCGAGGCCAATCCGCTGGACGACATCGCCAGCCTGACCCGGCCGCAGACCAATCTGCGACTGATCATGAAGGGGGGTCGCGTCTACAGGAACACGCTCACCTGAACCGCTGCGGACCCGCCTGCCGGGTTCGGGCGCGTGAGGCGCCGGCCGGATTCCCTGCCGGCACCGGACGCGTGCGAATCTCCGTTCTCAGCCCGAATCCCGGGTACCGGCACGCGCCGTGTGCCCGGTCTGCGGCTTTGGGACGGTCCGCGTTGTGGGCCCCTGCTCGCCCCTGGCCTCTTCCAGGGCGTACCTGAGCAGGGCCACGCCCCGGTAGAGCCCGTGCACGAACTTGCCGTAGGGCATGGTGATGAACAGCGCCATCACCACCGCCAGATGCACGATGAGCAGCACCCCCATCCACTGCGTGGAGCGCAACGCCATCAGAGCCAGCCCGCTGACGCTGATCAGCAGCAGCAGGACGATGAACGCCGCGCTGGCTCCCCGGGCCGAGGGATCGGTGGTGGCGGCATCCCTGACGTAGAGGATCCACAGCAGACCGGCCGGGCCTATCACCAGGCCGACACCCCCCACCGTACCCAGGATATTGGGAACGCTGAAGTACCCGTACGGCGCCACCCAGCCAAAGCCATAGTGGTAAACGGTGGCGACGGAGGTGGCGGCAAAGCAGAGCAGGAATCCGTACATCGTCAGGTGGTGGAACCAGCGGCGCAGGGTCGAGCGTTCCCGGTCGGGCTGGTTGCAGCCGGCGCCGCCGCCGTGCAGGTAGCGCAGCGTGAGCGAATCACGCAACGCTTCCCGCCAGGCCCGGCCCCTCAGCAAGTCCGCCATGCTCTCGCCGCCATGGCGCCAGAAACGGACGAAACCCATGACGAAAGCGAACAGCACGAACAGGCTGACGCTGCCGAACATGCTCACCATCACGTTGTGGGGAACCAGCGCGTAGAAATCACCGCCCGGCTGCGCCGACCAAAGCTCGCCCCCCAGGATCATGCTCGCCGCCACCATTGCCGCGCTCAGCAGGGCAGCCACCAGCAGCGCGGTACCCAGACCGTTGCGGGCAAACGCCCGCGCCAGGGGCCCCGGCCAGCCATACTCGGCATAGGAGGTATTGCGGATCTCCGCCAGCGTCCGCGGCACGTTGACCGCGAACTCGTGGGGCGGGGCGTACTGGCAGGCGTTGTAGCATTCGCCGCAGTTGTGGCACAGGTTGGCCAGGTAGTTCAGATCGCCGCTGGTAAAGGAGAGCCGTTTCTCCATCGCCGGGAATACCGCGCAGTATCCTTCGCAATACCGGCAGGCGTTGCAGATGGTCATGATCCGTTCGCCTTCCTGAAGGGGATCGTCACGCTGCATGATGGCCCTCCTTGTCCATCGACGCGACGGCCGGAGCGCGCCCGGCCACCTGTCTGCCGGCTTCCCGGCCGGCGATCCGGCCGAACACCGTGCCTATGGTCATGCCGATTCCGGCCACGTAACCCTCCCCGAGTATGTTTCCGGCCATCACCTCGCCGGCGGCAAACAGGTTGGCGGAGGGCGTGCCATCGGCCATCAGTACCCGCGCCGCCTGATCCACCTTCACGCCCAGGTAGGTGAAGGTGATCCCCGGCCGCAGCGGATAGGCGCTGAACGGCGGCGTGTCCAGGGGCTGCGCCCAGTGGGTCTTCTCCGGGGTCAGGCCGCGGGTATGGCAGCCGTCCAGAACCGTATGGTCGAACTCGGCCGCCACCGTCGCCCGGTTGAAGTCGGAAACAGTGCGCTGGAGGGCCAGCACCGGCAGATCCAGGGCCACAGCCAGTTCCTCGATCGTGTCTGCCTGGACCGGTGGAAACACCGACGGCATGAAGCGGCCGATCATCTTGGAATCGATGATGGAATAGGCGATCTGCTCCGGTTGGCGTGCGACCAGCCGTCCCCAGATGGCGTAGCGCTTGGGCCAGAAATCCTCCCCTTCATCGTAGAAGCGCTCGCCATCACGATTGACAACGATGCCCAGGGATACGCAGTCCAGCCGGGTAACGATACCGCCGTCGAATTTCGGCGCCCGGGCGTCGATGGCAACCGCGTGGCACTGGGTGGGATCACCGATCTCGGCGGCCCCTTCCCGCAACAGCATTCGCAGGACTTCACCGCGGTTGTAGGGACAGCCGCGGACGATGAAGTTCTCCGCGGCCGGTCCCCAGGCTTCGCCAAGCCACTCGAGGTTCGCCTCGAATCCGCCGGAAGCCACCACCACCATGGCCGCGTCGACGGAGTGTTCCTTGCCGTCGATCTCGACACGGACATCCCCGCAGCGACCATCGCGCACCTGCAGGTCCGTTACCCGCGCTTCGTAGAGGATGCGCACACCCATCTGCTCGGCAGCGCGGTAATAGGCGTTGACCAGGGCCTTGCCACCACCGAGAAAGAAGGCATTCGTCCGGCCCAGGTGGAGGGTGCCGCCCAGCGGACGCTGAAAGAGGACTCCGTAACCACGCATCCACCCGGTACAGCTCGCGGACGCGCGGATGGTCATCCGCGCAAGGCGTTCATCGGTCCTGCCACCCGTTACCCGCAGCAGGTCATTGAAGTACTCCTCCTCGGAGTAGGCGTCCTCGAGGACTTCCGTGGGTGCATCATGCATACAGCGCAGGTTTCGCGTATGTCGGCTGTTGCCGCCGCGAAAGTCCTTTGGCGCGCGCTCGAGGAGGAGTACCTCCGCCCCCTCCTCCCGTGCGGACAGTGCGGCGCAGAGTGCCGCGTTGCCGCCGCCGATTACCAGTACATCTGTCTTCAACGCCGTACTCACATTGCCATTCACCATATGTATACAAGAGTACACTGATGTCTTCCACACAGCAATGGACGTCGTGCCGTGTTCCCGGGAACGCACCGCCATTCGCGCCTGTGCTAGGATCATTCCGAAGAGGCGCATGGCACAGCGCCGACAGACACCCTTCACCACGTCTGGAGCGAGCCTTGGCCCGTGACTCATCGAGAAGCGAGATCGCGTACCGCAAGCTGAAGAACGCGATTCAGTCCGGCACGCTCGCTCCGGGAACCCGCATCCGCGAGATGGAGATCGCCGAGCGCTTCGCCATCAGTCGTACGCCGGTACGGGATGCGATCCGCCGGCTGGAAGCCGACGGCATGATCTCCTTCGTGCCCCGGCAAGGTGCGGTGGTCTCCCGTCTCGATCACCAGGAGACCATGGAGCTCTACGATCTGCGGGAAGTGCTCGAGGGGACAGCCGCCGGGTTCGCGGCCCGCCACGCATCCGCGGCGGAGATCGCGGAACTCGAGGAACTGGTGGCCTCGGAGGAACCCATTCACGACGACCCGGAGCAGCTCGCGGAGCTCAACCGGATCTTCCACTCGGTGCTCTACCGTGCCGCGCACAACCGCTACCTGGAACGGGCGCTGCTCAACCTGCGCGACTCCATGGCCCTGCTCGGGGGGACCAGCCTGCGCGTGGCGGGGCGCTACGAGACGGCTCACGAGGAGCACGACACCATCGTCAGGGCGATCGCCAGGCGGGATGCCGAGACAGCGGAAACGGCGGCGCGGGCGCACATCCGCAATGCCCAGCGCGCACGCCTCAAGCTGATGCGGGAACAGATGCTCAGGCAGGGAAGCGAGCTGGCGGTCGACGAGGACACCAGCTTCAGCCACGGCTGACAGAATCCCGGCGCACACATACGCATCAGCGCAGACCGTGAACTGCCTCGCAGAACAGGCGTGCGTCCACGTTGCCGCCGGAAGCCACGACGATGACCGTATCCCCGGGGATGCATTCGGGTCGTGAGAGGGCCGCTGCCAGCGCAACCGCACCCCCCGGCTCGAGCACCAGTCGCAACCGCTGGAACGCCACCGCCATGGCCTGCAGACACGCCCGGTCACTCGCCACCAGTCCCGGACCGCAATGGTCCCGCAGGATCGGGAACGTAAGCTCACCGGGAATCGGCGTGACGATGGCGTCGCAGATCGAATGCTGGCTGCCGCCGTTGGCAACCCGTCGGCCCTGGGCCAGGGAGCGCCTGGTGTCGTCGAACGCCTCGGGTTCACAGGGCCGTGGCCGCAGCCCCGGAGCCCGGTCCGCCAGCGCCAGGGAAACGCCGGCAGCCAGGCCGCCACCACCACAGGGGACAAGCACATCGGCGCTTGCCACGCCGGCCCGGCGCGCCTGCTCCGCGATCTCCAGGCCCACCGTCCCCTGGCCGGCAATCACCAGCGGATCGTCGTACGGGCGAACAAGGGCAAGCCCCCGCTCCCGGCCGAGGCGGACGCCAATCTCCTCCCGGCTTTCGGTGGCGTGGTCGTACAGCACCACCTCGGCCCCAAGGGCCCTCGCACCGTCGATTTTCGGTGCCGGGGCATGCGCGGGCATGACGATGACCGCAGGTATGCCGTGCATGCGCGCCGCCAGGGCCACGGCCTGGCCATGGTTGCCGGAGGAATAGGCGAGGACTCCGTTGCGACGTGCCCGCTCGTCCATGCCCGTCAGCGCCGACCAGGCTCCACGGAACTTGAACGCACCGGTGAGCTGCAGGCTTTCCGCCTTGACCAGGATGCGACGGCCGGCCAGCCCGTCGAGCAATGGCGAATGCAGCAGCGGCGTGCACAGGGCAACCCCGGCCAACCGTCGTTGCGCGGTCAGGATCTGCTCCAGTGAACTCACGGGAAATCCACGTTCCCTTGCGGAAGATGCGCCTCGATGGCACGCACGTGCGGATCATCCGCGCCGAGATCCCGCAGCGCCGCCGCCAGTCGCCGCAAGTATTCCACATTCGGTCCGCTGGGACCGGCAGCCGTGGCGATCTGGTGCGCGATCTCCGCCTCCGGTGCCGGTCCGAGGAATGCCCCATTGTCCTCGCCGGCGATGTACACCAGGCCGCTCGCCTGTCCACCGGAAGAAAATGCGAGCCGCGTGGACAGGCGCAGATACCCGTTCTTCTCCCGTACATCCAGATACTCGAACACGTCTCCCTGCACCCGGTACGCCATGCCGGTGCACACGGCACCGGGTTGACGGACCAGGGTCACTACCCTGCCCGGCGCAGCGGGCGTACCCCGGTGGTCGTGGGATCCCTGCCAGAAACGGCGAACCCAGCCCTTGATGGTCGCCGGACGCCGCTCCTGCCAGGGAAAGTCCGCCTTGAATATCAGCGATCCATAGCCGAACAGCCACACC
>SLLM01000122.1 GCA_007134055.1 Ectothiorhodospiraceae bacterium
GCGCCGCCGGGCATCCGCCTCCCGATCCTTGGCGATATCGCCATCTGTGCCCCGGTGGTGCAGGCGGAGGCGCTGGATCAGGGCAAGGATCCCGCCGCGCACTGGGCGCACATGGTGGTGCACGGAGTGCTGCACCTGCTCGGGTATCAGCATGATGCCGATGCCGACGCCGAGGAGATGGAAGCACTGGAGATTGCCATTCTCCGGGATCTGGGCTTTCCTGATCCGTATCAGCCGCGTCCGGCGGCGCAGGTTGCCGGGCACGGCCCTGCTAGACTATGAACGGATGCCCATCCCGACCACGAATCGCTGACAGGTGACGGACCGACGACTTCCTCTGCGCATGAGCGACGAGCGATCCAGCAAGAACACCGATCACGGCAGGGAGCAGCGGGGCTGGCTGGAGCGCCTGGGCCAGGTGTTGTCCGGCGAACCCAGGGATCGTGACGACCTGGTCGGGGTACTCCGGGACGCCCAGCAGCGGGCGCTGCTGGATGCCGATCAGCTGGCCATGATCGAGGGCGTGCTGCACGTATCCGAGATGCAGGTGCGGGATATCATGATCCCACGCTCGCAGATGGTCGTGGTGCGCCGGGATGCCGAGCTGCGGGAACTGCTCCCTCCGGTGATCGAATCCGGGCACTCCCGGTTTCCGGTCATAGGTGACGATCGGGATGACGTCATCGGAATACTCATCGCCAAGGATCTCCTGCGGTACTTCTCCGAGGACACGGGCAAGCGTCTCAAGATGCGTGAACTCATGCGCCCGGCGCTGTTCGTGCCGGAAAGCAAGCGGCTCGATGTCATGCTGAAGGAGTTCCGCAGCAGCCGGAACCACCTTGCCGTGGTGGTGGACGAATACGGCGGGGTAGCCGGCATGGTCACCATCGAGGATGTGCTCGAGCAGATCGTGGGCGAGATCGACGACGAGCATGACATCAATGAGGACAGCTTCATCCTCAGCCAGCGAGAGGGGGCCAGCATCGTCAAGGCGTTGACCCCGATCGAGGATTTCAACGAGCACTTCGGCACCGGCTTCAGCGACGAGGAGTTCGATACCATCGGCGGCCTGGTGGCTCACCGTTTCGGGCATCTACCGCGCCGCGGTGAGCGGGTCACCATCGATCGCTACAGTTTCGAGGTGATCCGCGCGGACAATCGCCGAATCCACCTGCTGATGGTGATGGAAGAGCCGGAGGCCTCCGCCTCCCCGGGGGAGGAGCAGGTCGGGGAGCGTGCCGGAAGCGCGACCAGGGAGTGAATGTGCCGCCGGTTTCCAGCCCGCCCGCAGTCCAGTCATGATGTCCCCGGATACCGAGGTCCGGGGCTCCTGGTGGGAGCGCGCCGAATACGTACTGCCGCTGGCATTGCTGGCGGGTGCCGCCATCGTGTTGGCGTTCTCACCCTTTCACTGGCGGATCCTCACTCTTCTATCCCCGGCCGCGTTGTTCTACCTGCTGGCGGTGGTGCCCCGCCGGCTGACCCTGTGGGTAGGCTACGTCTACGGCCTTGGTTACTTCGGGGCTGGAGGCCACTGGATCTACTACAGCGTCGGCGAATTCGGTGGTGGTCCGCTGGTGGCCCTGGTGTTCTGCGCCGCCCTTGCCGCCGCCTTCGGACTGCTGACCTGGGCCCTGGCCCGGATCTGGCTGTGGCTGCGAGCGCCGGCCTTGCTGCCGGCGCTCGGCCTTGCCCTGCCCGCCTGCTGGATGCTGGTGGAGTGGGCGCGCAGCTGGCTGTTTACCGGCACCACCTGGCTGCAGCTGGGCTACGCCCACGTGGATGGCTGGCTGGCAGGCTATGCGCCGGTGATCGGTGCCCTGGGGATCAGCGCGCTAGTGAGCAGCCTGGCGGGACTGCTCGCCTGGGCGGCCCTCGTCCGGCAGCGCGGCGCAACCGTGACCGTGGCTACAGTGATCGTGCTGGTATGGGCACTGGGTGGCGTGTTGCAGCGGGATTGGACCACGCCGGCCGGAGATCCCCTGCAGATAGCGCTGCTGCAGGGGAACGTGCCGCAGGACGAGAAGTGGCAGCCGGAGAACCGCCAGCGCCAGCTGGACCTGTATCAGCGGCTCACGCGGCGCTACTGGGGTGCCGACCTGGTGATCTGGCCGGAGACGGCCATCCCCGCCTTTCAGCATCAGGTTTCCCGGGATTTCCTGGCGCCCCTGCTTGCGGATGCCGAGGATCACGGTACTGACATCCTCGTGGGCCTGCCAAGCTGGGACAGCGATACCCGCGCCGTCTACAATACGGTACTCGCGCTGGGCGAGGAACTCGACGTGTATCACAAGCGCCACCTGGTGCCGTTCGGGGAGTACGTGCCGTTTCGTCGCTATCTCGGCGCGGCCCTGGACGTGTTCGGTGCCCCGGTGGCGGATTTCTCCCCTGGCACCGCCGCCAGCCCCATGCGGGCGGGAGGACAGCCGCTCGCCATTTCGATCTGCTACGAGATCACGTTTCCCAACGAGGTGCGTGATTTCCTGCCGGAGGCCACCATTCTGGTCAATGTCTCCAATGATGCCTGGTTCGGCACCTCCGTCGGTCCGCATCAGCACTTCCAGATGGCGCGGATGCGGGCCCTGGAGACCGGCAGGCCGCTGGTCCGTTCCACCAACACCGGCATCACGGCGGCCGTGGACCACCGTGGCCGCGTGAGCGATCGCGTGCCGCAGTTTACCGTGAACGCACTGCTTGCCACCGTCACGCCCCACGAGGGGGTGACGCCCTACGTGCGCTGGGGCAACTGGCCGGTGCTGATCGTGATCGCGCTGGCACTTGCCGCCAGCGCCGCCACCCGCTGGATGCGCCCAGGCCAGCGAACGCACCGGTAACGCCCGCCAGGGCACCCTCGAACGACCCGGTAGTGCGCGCCAGGATACCCTACGGCCTCCGGGCGATTCGCCCATGGCCCGATCCGGCGGGGCTTCGCCTCCTTGCCGGGGCGCGGGTACGGGTGCTGTAGGGTTGCTGGCGCGCAGCGGCAGCTACCGGATCGGCCGCAGGCCGATGACACGTTCCGTGGCGTGTCCGGTGTCGACGCCGGCCCGAAGCTGACACTGAAACTGTTCGCGGCCTGACGCCCGCCGCGATGTCGATGCCGACGTCCGCCCACGATAGCGATACCACCGCCGCGCGCGGGCTGGCGCCCGCCTGGTACCTGCCGCTGCGCGCCAGAATACCCTACGGCCTCCGGGCTATTCGCGCCATCGTCCGGTCCGGATTGTGTCTGGTTCGCTGGCGCCCCAGCCGCGCGGGTACAGACCTCGAGCGATGGCGCGGTGCAGGCTGCTATAGGGCCAGTCTTCCGGCATGCGCACGTAGCCATGCCTCACGGGGTTGTAATGGACGTAATCCAGGTGGCGGCGGAAGTCCTCGCCATCACGGACGGTGTGTTCCCAGTACCGCCTTTGCCACAGGGGTGGTTGCATGGTGGGGAGACGACGGCTGGTGTGGTACTTGATAAGCCGGACGCGGGTAGGGAAGTCCGCGTCATCCGTGGGGAGGGTGAGCAGCAGGTGCAGATGATCCGGTAGCACGACGACGCCGTCCAGCACGAAAGGATAACGCTGTCGCACGCGGCGCAACGCCGCTCGCAACGCATTGATTGCGATGGGCTGACGGAATACCGGGGTGCGGTGATGGGTGACAAGGGTGAGGAAGAATGTACCGCCCGGGAGGTGGCTGCGTCGGTAGTCGGCCATCCGTGGCCTCCTCTGGTTCGCGGTCGAAGCGGACCGTCTGGTTGTGGATGTTTCGTTGATGGTACCTGCCGCTTCGCGCCAGGATACCCGACGGGTGTTGCGGGGTGGGTGACGGCGTGGTGGCTGGTTCGCGGTCGAAGCAGATCGTCTGGTTGTGGATGTTTCGTTGATGGTACCTGCCGCTGCGCGCCAGGATACCCTACGGGTACTGCGGGGTGGGTGACGCACCAGCGGTGCCTGCCGGCCGGCAGGCACCGCTGGTGGCGTATCGCCTTAGTCCACGTTGGAGTAGAACAGGTACTCCAGGATCCGCTCCTGCGGCAGGAAGTCGTCGCCCGAACCGGCGAAGCCGCCGGCGGTGTGGTAGGAGCTGAAGATTACCATCCCGTCGCCGGAGCTGAAGCGCATGGTCATGGGCTCCACGCCTTCCGCAACCGATACGAGCTCGGAGACATCCGCCTGCACCAGCGTTTCGACGCCATCGCCTTCGCTGCTTTCCTGCGGGTTGAGCAGGGCCCAGCCGCCGGCAAGGCCAGTGAGCTGGATCTCGTCGTCGCCAGCGATGCAGTCACCGTCCACGCACTCGACGCCGTCCAGCCAGTCGGCCAGGGGGGCGTTGGTGACGGTACCGGGCAGCTCCTGGGTGCCGCTGCCGCTGCCCTTTTCTGCGACGTAGTTCGAGAACGGCCCGGTCACGTAGTTCCGGGAAAGGTCCGTGACATACAGCACGCCACCCTGGTTCACGTACTCCTGGACCGTGGTCTGCCAGTTGGGGTCGCTGGGGCTGGTGGCGCCGCAGTTGATGTAGACGATGTCGTAGCCGAAGATCGCCGCCTCGCCCTCGGAGGTGTCGAACAGGGCGTGCACGTCCGGGTATTCCTCCGGCAGGAAGCCGCCGCCGTTGTACAGGCTGAAGGTCTCGGTGCCGAGTTCCAGCTCCCCGGACGAGAAGTTCTCGTCGAAGTCGTCGAAATCGTCGAAATCGAAATCCTCGCCGGCGTAGATTTCGCAGAACAGCTCCGCATCGAATCCGTCATCGTCGGGCCATTCGTCCAGCCCGAAGTCCGATGGTTCGCACGATTCTAGGGCGTGCACATGTCCATGCCCATGGCTGTGTCCATGGTCGTGTCCATGGGAATGCGGCTTCGGCATGCGCTGCAGAGCCGCCATTCCCTGCACCGTTCCCATTTCGCCCATGCCGATCTTCGCCAGCACGTTCTCGATGTTGTCAAAGCTACCCGTGACCACGGCAATGTTGGCCGCACCCTCGTCGGGATTGTTGGAGAATGACAGGGTGCCGGTGGAGGCGGAATCCAGGGTCATTTCCTGGACCAGGGACCACTTGCCCTTCACCGCCTTGAGCGTGACGGCCGTGCCGGCCTCCAGATCGACGGCGAAGTCGAAGTTGCCCTGGGAATCCGTGCAGCTCCAGGCAACGTTGGCCTCCTGGGGCTCCGGACAGGTGGTCTGGCCGTTGGACATGGCCGAGGCGGTGAACGAGGCCGCGCCGGTGCCATCGTCCGGAATGTAGACCGTGGCGTCGGGGATGGGCGTGGAACCGTTGGGCGCGGTCAACTGCCCGGACAGATTGCCTTCGAACGGCGCATCGTCATCGCCGCCCCCACCCCCGCCGCTGCTGCCGCCGAAACAGCCGGCGAGCAACGCGGATGCGGCAGTCAGCGTGAATGCCGCTGCCGTAATATTTCTCGTCTTGTCGATACCCATTGGTGCCATCCTCTTGCATCGTGCACTCAAGATCGGAGAGCGCCACCCCGGACAGGGTGCCTGGTCCCCCCAAGCCCTATCTATAACGTGGCACCGTCCCTGGTGGCATCCCCCATATGGGGTGTTGCAGCATATCTCCTAGAATTCCATCCGGAATCCGATGTCGATCTGGTAGAGGCTGTAGCCGCTGCGCCCTTCCACCGATTCCAGGAACAGGTAGGCGGAGCGTCCCCGGGCCATCTGCGCGGTCAGCCCGGCGCCGATATTCATGTAGGTGCGGTCCGGCTCGTCGGTACGCAGCGAGAACGAGGTGTTGGTCGGGTCCTCGACGAAGCGCGCGTCAATCCGGCGGCTGTCATCGCTGAACTCCCGTTCCACGCCCCACCGGGTGGAGTACACCATGACACCCCAGGGGTAGCTTTCCGCGTAGGAGAGCTGCAGGGCCAGTTCCGCGGTGCGGGATTCGATGGTCTGGCTGCCAATCCGCAGCAACGAACCAGCCCCGGCGTTGTCCGGGCTCTCCGGCCGTTCCCGGTAGCTTTCGATCTCCACGCGGACGTAGTCGAAACTGGACTGGAGCCCCAGCGTCCAGGGGCCGTCGGAGAAATCGTAGCCGACGTTGAGTCCCAGAGCGTACTCGGTGCCATCGGGGCGTGCTTCCGCCCGCTGGCCGTCCGGCCCCGGGAATACCATGCGCACCGTGTCGTAGCGGTTGCGGCCGATGGTAGCGATGCCGTCCACGTAGAAGGCGCGGGGCAGGAAGTGCGTTCCGTACAGGGAAAGACTGTAGCCGTCCACGTCCACGCCGCCGGCATTGTTGCGCAGGCTGGTGTCGGTGCGGGTGTATCCCAGCGCCACGCCGCCGACGGTCTGCGGGGTGAACCGGTAGTCGAGCCCGGCGGTAATCCCCAGAGTCTGGCTGCGGAAGCCCGGCTCGCCGTCGGTGCGACTGCGGCTGCCGAACGCCGCCGAGCCGTTGAGGAAAAACCCCCAGTTGCTGAAGGCCAGAATATCGTCACTGCCGCCGCCGCCCAGCGCATCGGCAAAGAGGCTCACCGGCAGTCGCTCGCCATCGAGCGCCACCGCCAGACCACGGGTGCTGAAGCCATTGGCGCCGGCGCGCAGGTCGGTGATCCGCGAGCCCAGATTCTCGAGTTGCTGGCGCATGGTCTGCAGGCTCGCCCGGCCCTGGGCCGAAACCTCGTCCGGGGCCAGGCCGTCGTAGATGGCGCCCGGGGTGTCGGATTCCGCCGCCCGGTCGCAGGTCGCGATCAGGTCGTTCTGCCGCGAACTGCGTTCCTCCTCGGGAATCTCCCGCAGCGCCCCGCAGGCCTGGTCCAGGGTTTCGGCGATGGTGCGCTGGCGACCGGTCAGCCCTTCCCGTTCGCCCAGGTTCTGGCTGCCCACGGTGACCTGCACCGGGATTTCCAGGCCGTCATTCTCCCCCTGGTCGGTGACCAGGATCGACCCGGTGAAGGAATCCCCTTCCTCGGCGTCTTCGGGAACCGCGTAGGAGAAGGTGACGGTCCCTTCGCCGGCCTCGATCAACTGGGGCGAGACGTCACCGATACTGGTGCTGATGTTCATGGGCGGGTTGTCGCTGGAAACCTGGAAGTCCAGGTTGATGCTCTCGCCGGGCTGCACGTCGGCGATACTGATGCTGCCGGGCCCGGCCGGCGGATTGTCGGGCTCGGGTTCCTCGTCCTGGGCGAACTGCACGAAATGAGAGGATTCATCCGCGCTGACGTCATAATCGCGGAAATCGGCGCAGTTCACGTCCTGCCAGCTGCTGATCCAGACCTCGAACTCGCCGTCGTTCTGGAACTCCGGCGGAATGCTCAGGGTGACCGTATCGCTGCCCATGGTGTCGCCGGCCGCGTATTGTCCGTCCGGCGCGAACACCTCGGCCTGGGCGGAGGAGCTCGAACCGTTTGCGACGCTGTCCGAAATCGCCATGACGACGACGTCGTAGGAACAGCCTGTCTCCGTGATCGTCGAAAACTCCTGGTCCGCTACCAGGGCAACCGTGACGTTGAGGGACGTGGTGTCTTCCGACACCTCCGTGGGGGGAGGCGGGTCGATGAAGAACGTGGCCGACTGCGCCTGCGCCGCCACCGGAGCGCCGACCAGCAGGCCGGCGCCGATCAGTGCCGCCAGCGCCCGTCGCGAAGGCCGGGGATACGCGGAATGCAACGTCCGCACGGGTCCGTTGCCCGCACGGATACCGAAACGATGAGGCTTGCTCACGACTCCCCCTCTAAGAGTGGTGGACGGTCCCTTGCCCGACCGGAAACCGGTGGGGACGGTTATTCCGCATCTTTGCCGCCGCTGGGTGGGCAGCCGTTCTTCGCGTGTCCCTTTTTTCAGACTAGACGCAGGGTGGAGCGACTGCAACTGGCGACACCTGCCGGATACACCGTGTCGGCTAAATTTACAACGCCGGTGGTCCCCGGGGCTCATGGTTTCCGTAACTCATTGACTGAAAGGCATGGATAAAAAGCGGGATGGATCTTGCATGACCGTTGCTACACGGAGACAGGTCGCGCGGGCGGATTACGGCCGCGGTAACTGCGGGGAAGGCGACCATGGGCGGGTGGAAAAAGGACTATCGACGCTTCATCTTCGGGGTGCTGCCCCTGGCCGCTGTGCTGTTCGCGCCAGTGGCGGCTGCCGTGCCCTACACCTTCGACATCGAGGCGGACCTGACCGCGCCGGGTGCGCAGACGGGGTGGTCACTGAGCGGTCAGTTCGTGATCCCGGAGGATGTGTTCGAGGGGGCGGGAGGCTCCGGAAGCTTTTCCACGGAAGGCGACCAGGACAACCGGATCGATTCATTCTTCATGCAGGTCACAGCCACCGGTGGCTCCGGGCAATGGTCGTTCGATGTCGGCAGCGGCGCCGAGGGGACAGGCATTGCACTCTGCGAGGCCGGTGCCTGTGACAATATCGCGAGCTTCCTGAAGCTGGGTGGCGGCTGGTTGCCGATGCTCACGTTCCAGGAAGGCGGCCTGGCGCAGTACTTCGACGAGAACGGCGGCAAGTACACGGGCGCCTACACGGTCACGGCGAACAGAAGCCTCGCCTCCGTGCCGGCGCCCTCGCCATTGTCCGTCCTGATCATGGCCCTGGCGATCTGGGTGGTTTTCCGGGTGCTCCGGGGTGCCGCCGGGTGCGGCGTCAGAACTCCATCCGTAGCCCCGCATCCACACGGTAGAAGCTGGTAGGTCCGGCTCCCTCCCGGCTTTCGACGAATACGAAGGCCGACACTCCGTGGGCGAACTGGGCCGAGAGGCCGGCGCCGAGATTGACGTAATGGCGGTTGGGGTCATCCGTGCGAATGGAAAAGTGCTCGGCCGAAGGGTCATGTGTAAAGCGGGCCGTCACCTGGCGGCTGTCGTCACGGAACTCCCGTTCCACACCCGCACGCGCCGTCGGCAGCAGTACCCCGTAGCGGAACGGCTGCGCGTAAGTGATCTGCAGCGCCGCCTCCGTGGTCAGGGAACTCACGGACTGGCTGCGAATGGTGAGCAGGGAACCGAAGCCCGTTTCGTTGCCATTGGACGGGCGCTCCTCGTAGCCGTCGATGCCCAGGCGCACGTACTCCGCGGAACCCTGGAAGCCGAAGGTCCACGGGCCGTGGTCGTGATCGATGCCGGCGTTCACCGCCAGTGCCAGCTCCCGCCCCCGCGGTCGCGACCGGGCGTTCTGCCCGTTGTCTCCCGGAAATACCACGCGGGTGGTGTCGTA
>SLLM01000022.1 GCA_007134055.1 Ectothiorhodospiraceae bacterium
ACATTGGAGCGCCTCCGGTCTTGTCATCCATGTTGGTCGAGTATCTTCCTCACACGAAGATACAACCTTTCCGGTGCCTGCTACGTTCCGGACTATTGGATCTTCGTGTTGCACCACCTCTTCGCATGTCAGCCGGCTCTCACTCATCTTGATGATCTACCCGCCGCATAAACTGCCCGCCCGGCGCCGGAGCAGGCGATCCCTTCGATTTGTATAACAGGAGTTCCTGAATCTCTCCATGTTGCCCCCGATTGCTCTGGTTGCAGGCGCTGTAATCTGGCTCAAAGTCGGCGAGGCACGGCAAAGAAGGTCCACAGCAACGGCCCCGAGCAGCACCGGAGGCCGTTAGCCCAGGCGAAATGCCGGAACGCCCCGTCGACGGACATCGTTTTTAAGCAGTCGTTACCAGCGAAGTAAATGAAAGTCAGCTTGGGTCGATCGCGGCCCGTGGCCACGTTCTCCGTTCCGGCCACAGGTGCCACCACGCTGTCGACCGCCTGGCGCTCCACCATGATGCTCCGAGACCATCGGGTGGTAGAAACCTATGATGTCCGGGAGGGGGACGGCCGCTTCGCTTAATGAGGAAAACCCGTGAACCTGTTGCTGACCATCATCGGACTCATCGCCCTCACCGCCGGCGGCGAGGCGGTGGTACGCGGCGCCCTCGCCGCGGGCAAGCGCGTCGGTGTCTCGCCGCTTCTCGCCGGCCTGGTAATCGTCGGCTTCGGCACCTCGGCGCCGGAGTTGGTGGTCTCGATCAGCGCGGCACTGGATCAGCAGCCGGACATCGCCCTGGGCAACGTGGTGGGGAGCAATATCGGCAACGTCCTGCTGATCCTGGGCGTGTGCGCCATCATAACCCCGCTCACCATCACGCGCCTGGCGCTGGTGCGCGACGGCCTCTCCGTGGTCGGCGCCAGCGCCCTGTTCCTGGTGCTGGTCTGGGGGAGCGCACTAGTGCGCTGGGACGCAGCGATCCTCCTGGCCGCCCTCGCGGGTTATCTCGTCTGGGCCTACATCTCGGAGAGTCGGCCACGATCGGCAGCCGGCGCCATCCACCGTCAGGAAGGGGCGCAGTTGACGGTGCTGCCGGGCAGGCCGTTGACCATTGGGTTGACGCTGCTTGCCGGTCTGGCGCTTCTGATCACCGGTTCACAAGCCCTCCTCTGGGGCGCCATGGGTCTGGCCGTCTCCCTGGGAGTCTCTGAGGCCGTCATCGGGCTCACGCTGGTGGCTGTGGGCACATCACTGCCCGAGTTCGCAGTCTCCCTGCTCGCCGCGCTGCGCCGCCAGGCCGATATCGCTGTGGGCAACATCCTCGGCAGCAACCTGTTCAATCTGCTGGGCATCCTGGGTGTCTCGGCGCTGCTGCAACCACTGCCGGTCAGCCCGCGCATGCTGCTGTTCGACCAGTGGGTCATGCTGGCATCGGCCCTGCTCCTGCTGCTCGTGCTCTACACCGGGCACCGGATCAGTCGAGCGGAGGGCGCGCTTCTGGTAGCGGGCTACGCGGCCTACGTGGCCGCAAGCTTCACCCTGTTCTGATACACCTGCACCGCCCTACTGGTCGGCCTAAGGCGTTAGGTGGACTTCCCTCGTCACCACACACGTGCGCGCCACGTTCCACGCTCCTTCTCGAATGTCGCCGTGCCACCTCCAACGGGTGAGTCATCACCGGAGCGTGCCGGGGCACGGGGGCGTAACGAATGTCACTCTCCCCAATTTGTCCCCGGCAGCCCTGCGCACAAAAAAAGGGCTCACGGATAAACCGTAAGCCCTTGATTTGTTTGGTAGGCGCGATTGGACTCGAACCAACGACCCCCACCATGTCAAGGTGGTGCTCTAACCAGCTGAGCTACGCGCCTGTCGTGATTCAGGCAGGTATTCTACAGCGTTACCGAGAGCTGTCAATTGAATCCCAACATATTGTTTCCTGGTCTTTTTATTTCGTTCCTGGCTACGCTCGCCGCATTCTGAAAGCACCCTGCCCTCCGGCGGGCCCGGGGCCGGCAGACGTCATCTGCCGGCCAGCCGGAACGCGGGGATCAGCCCGAACCACAGGACGTAGCCGAGCGACGCAACCATCAGGCCGTCGATTCGCCCGGGTGCGCTGTCCGAGCGAAGCTGCCGCAACAGCAGCCATGTCAGCAGTGCGCCGTGGGGAACGACCACCAGGGCGATACCGGCGAATGCGCCGTCCGCAAGCCCCATGAACTGCCACGCCGAGGCGACAACGGCGGCGAGCACGGTACAGAAGATCGCCACCATCAACGCGCCCGGCGCCCCCAGGCGCACGGCCAGCGTGCGTTTACCTACGGTCTTGTCGGCCTCCCGGTCCGGAATGCCGGACAGGGTGATGGAAGGAAGAATCGCCAACAGCAGGGGGAGGCTCAATAGCCACGGCAGCGGATCGCTCCAGGCGCCCCCGAGGAACACATAGCCGCACAAGAGCACGCCGATGCTGTGCGTGATCGCGACGACCAGTTCTCCCAGTCCGCGATAGCTGAGCTTCAGGGGCGGGGCCGTGTATCCGATTGCCAGAATGGCAAGCACACCCAGCACGGTGATGACGGAAACCGGGTTCGCCGGCGTCACGGCAAGCAGCCAGAGCGAACCGCCCAGCACCCCCAGGCACGCGGCGATAACACCATTCCGGACTTCACGCGTACTGAGCATTCCCTCCACAAGCACACGGGATCCGCCGGTGAAAGGGCTGAAGAAGCGGTTGCTGCGATCGCTCGGGAAGTCCACCAGCTCGTTGATCAGTACCGTGGCCACCTCCAGCAGGAACAGGCACAGGTAGCCGATCCAGAACACCGGGTTGCCCAGTACGCTCCCGTCCGGGGATACGGCGAGGGCGCCGAGCAGGTACGCCAACCACATCATGGGATAGAACTGGAGCCGCAGCCCCCTGAGCCAGGCGCCGCCCTTCTGCCTCAGCCGTTCCGACGTGGTAATCCTCCCCCGCTCAAGCCGCCTCCCCTGGCGTTTTGCCCGGGCCAGCCATTCCGACCGCTGCCGCGCTCGGGCGTGCCGGACCGAACCGAACACCAACGAACGCACGGGATGAATGCCGCAGAATCCCAGAGTCGCCCGCGCCATGGCATTTCTGCCCGGCTCGCGATAGAGGAGCCGATGGGCGAGCGGCGGCGTGTCCATCGTGGTGACGAGCTCGGCGGAACGCCCGTGCAGGAGCCCCTGATAACCGATCCCGCCCTCGCAGGTCCTGAACGCGAATCCCGGCGTCAGAATGCGATCCAGGAATCCCTTGAGAAGCGCGGGCATGGTACCCCACCAGGTGGGATAGACGAACACCAGGTGATCAGCCCAAAGCAATAGATCCCGCGCCTGGCGCAGGTCGTCCTCGAGAGGCTGGTCACTGGGTGAAGGGGTATGCACGTGGAGATCGAAATCCAGCGCCGAGAGGTTCAGTCGTTGCAACTGCACACCGGCCGCTGCACGGGCGCCTTCGCAAAAGGCGTCCGCCAACGCTCCGCAAAGGCTGTCGGTGCGCGGATGTCCGAGGATCACAAGCACGTTCATGGACCGCCCGCCGTGCGGGCCGGAACGTCGCGCAACCTATACGGATCCTGCGGAACTGCCTCCCGCAGTGATATGGTCAACCGGTCCGGGGCCGAACCATGGCCACTCGACCGTTGGTCAGTTTCCGGACCCCTAGCCAACATGCCGTTCTTCCTGCTTATCGCCAGATTGTCATTCGGGGGCAAACCATCACTGCATACGCGGGAGAGCGAAGATCCCATGCCTGTCATCGAGCACGAGGCCGAAATCGAAGCCAGCCAGGAGACGGTGTTCGGGTTGGTGAGCCGAGTGGAAGAGTTCGCTCTCTACAGCGATGCCATAGAAACCATAGAACACCTGGGCGACGGCCGCTACCGCTGGCGGATCCGCGTGGCCGGCCTGCCCCTGAGCTTCGACGTCGAGATCACGGAATCCGTGCCGCCCGAGCGATTCGCCTGGCGTTCGGTCACGGGTGTGCCCAACCGGGGCTGTTATCGGCTGACCCCTGTCGAGCGCGGAACCCGTATCAGCCTGACGCTGGAGTACAGTCTGCAGAATCCCCTGGTCGAGAAAGCCGTCAATGCCGCCGCCAACCCCCTGCTCCGCAGGTTGAGTCGGGACATCATCCCCAGGATCGAGGCTCGACTCCAGTCGCACCAGCACCGCAGGGAATAAGGGTATCCGGGGATATTCAGCACCGCCCAGGGGGACTGCTCGCGCCGGCGAAAGTTTGCCCTGCCTCCCTGAAAGATACCAGGCGCCGCTGCCTCTCATCCCAAAGGGCAAGCGATACGCCCGCCAGGCTTTCGCGGAAGGTAATGCGACCAACATCCCGAAGTTCCGGATGGTCACGCAGAACCTCGTGGAGCCGGTATGACGGAATGCGGCTGCACAGGTGATGGACATGGTGCACACCGATGTTGGCGCTGAACCAGCGCAGCAAGCCCGGCAACGCGTAGTGCGAACTCCCACGAAAGGCCGCCTCATGGAATTCCCACTCGTCCTGGTGCTCCCAGTAGGTGTCTTCGAATTGGTGCTGGACATAGAACAGCCAAACGCCCATCACTGAGGCGAGCAGAGTAATGGGTAGCTGCACCAACAAGAAATCCCCAAGACCAACGAGGCCGATCATGCCGGCCGCCACAAGAACGATGGCCGCATTAGTGCCCATCGTGCTCACCCAAGGCATCCACCCCGACCGCATGAAACCCACTGGCAACCGATGATCCAGCAAGAAGACGTACGCAGGGCCGATCCCGAACAGGACCAGTGGATGGCGATACAAGCGATAGCGCAGCCTGTGACGCCTTGGGAGATCCTGGTACTCCCTCACGGTGAGCGTATCGATACCACCGACACTGGGTCGGTCCAGGTTGCCGGAACTCGCGTGGTGGATCGCATGGCCGTGACGCCAGAGATCGTAAGGCGTAAGGGTAAACACCCCGATGACCCGCCCAACCCAGTCGTTGGCACGTCGGGAACGGAAGAACGACCCGTGGCCGCAGTCATGCTGGATCATGAACAGACGCACCAGGAATCCTGCGGCCGGCAAGACAAGCACCAGCCCAAGCCATTGGCCGGCGCTCACGGCAACCCATGTCATCCCCCACAGGAGCGCGAACGCGGTTGCCGTAATGAGGACTTCCGCAACGCTTTGTACGATGCGGGGTTCACGATAGCACCTCAATCGGCGACGCCACGCCCGTGCGTCGTCCGTGAAGTCGACTCTCGACGTCTGTACACTCATCCGGCAAATCTCTGACCAACTACCAGGGCGGAACATGCAAACTTCAGTGCGATTCCGCTTTTCCCCACAGGATCCAACGGCAACCTTTAAAGGCTTCAGGTTGGTTCGATAAACGGACGTCGTCTGTGCGGAATGGAACATACGATGCCGGGCCTCGGAACAGGTCAGCCTTCGGCCCCCGAGACCCTATCCGGAGCCGGCCGCTCGGACTCGCAGTGATCGATGTGATCCTGCGGCAGGCAGCAAAACTGCCGGAAATCCCGGCATTACCCCCGCCTCCATCTGATCGGACACACGGCGGTGGCGCGCCCTGTCCAGTGCCGGCCGCCTGGTGCTGCGCGTGGGACGGCAGCCGCGGTCTCGGAGACTGCGGCGCAGGACGTCGTCCCGCCACGCAATGACACCGCACCATCAGCAATGCGGTGGGCGGCTCCACTGTCGATGCCGATTGCCTTATCCAGGCAGCGGCCGAAGGCGGCCTTGCCCGGATGGAACATGGTGGCGACGCAAAGCAAGAGCTCTCGCACACGGAGAGCCCGGAGTCCCGAAACAGAACGGCTACAACCGGTTACCTGACTGACATACGCCGCACACCCTCTCCCCCCATCTTCCTGACTGTCGAAGGTGCGTTGGTTCCGGCCGCGGAGAATGCAACTGGAGACGCAACGACGGCAAGCAGCGTCCACATCGCGCTGAAGAGCGCAACCTGAGGAGTGACAGCCATGTTGAGATATGTGATTGAACGGGACATCCCCGGGATCGGCGGACGGTCGCCGGAAGAGTACAGTGCCGGAGCGCGGCGCTCGAAGGGCGCACTCGACGCCATGGGCACCGGCATCCAGTGGGTGGAGTCGTTCGTGACCGACGACAGGATCTACTGTGTCTACCTGGCCGATAACGAGGGCCTGATCCATGAGCATGCCGAACGCAGCGGATTTCCGGCCAATCGTGTCGAGCAGGTACGGACGGTGATGGACCCGACGACGGCGGCGCAATAGCCCTCTCTGCCGGCCGCTGGTGGCCGCTGGTGGCCGCTGGTGGCCGCTGTTCCAGGATAACGATGTGGAACCTTGTCGGTCCGATCCCGGCTTCGACGTGGGTCTGCACATTGCCAGCGCGGTGCGACCGATGGGCCGGGCATGGGTCGGCCAGCGCTCCCTTTCGAGGGCTTTCGAGAAGGGCGGGATCCCGGTGCCGGTGAAGCTGCGCCGCCTGACCAGCTTCCTGTGGGAGGTTCGCCCTGGTGGCGGAGCTGAACGGCTATCCGGGACATACGCATTCAGACCCCCGTATTTCTCACCAGGCGACGTACGATTAGGGCCCGCATTGCCTCGGCCACCGAGCCACCCACCAGAGCCCAGAAAGGATCAAGCCATACCGTGAGGCCGGCGGTAATGGCAATGACGGGCCAGCACGACGGCTTGCAGTCGAACAAACGCTTGGTCAGTGCAAGCTCGCCTGCCGCCACCATCAGGAGCGCACCCAGGCCGGCGAGCGGCATGGCCGCAAGTATTGCCGCCCCCGCGCCGTGCGGTAGCAGCAGGAAAATAATCAAGCCCAGGCCAATCAGCAGCGGCGCTGTGCCGGTCCGGGCACCAAAGCGGTGATGCGCCGCAAGACCGCCGGCACCGTGGCACATGGGGATCGCACCAAGGGGCGTCAGGAACACGTTCGCGAATCCGCTGCTGAGCGAGAGCCGTGCCGGCGTGACGTGGGCTGCGCGATCACCGTAATAGCTCCCGGCGAGCAGGGCCGTCAACACGGCGGCGTTGGTCAGCGTCAGTGGCAGCTGTGGCAGGACAAGGGTCGACAACGCCCGCTCCAGCTCCATGAGCGATGGAACCGACGGTACACTTATCCACCCGGAGGCAACCGTGGCGACCTGGATACCCGGTGCACCAAGGCTCCAGGCCAGAGCCGCGGCGACGGCGAGCCCCACCAGTGCGGCCGGGTAACGTGGGACGAGCAGACAGCCCAGTACGGCCATCAGGGTAACGCCCCCGACAAAGGGCGCTGATGCCATGAGATCGAGGCTCATCAGGGCCAATACGATACCCAGGCCGAATTGCAGGCCGGAGAGGACGGACTGGGGAATCAGGCGTCCGACAGAGTTGATCCATCCCGTGCATCCCAGCACGATGAGCGCGACCCCGATCATGACACCACTCGCGGCCAGCCCCGCCGGTGTCAGCCCGGCGGTGAGCATCACCGCCGCGACCACCTTCATCGGTTGAACAGGGATCGGCAGCCGATAGTAAAGTGCGGTCGCCAGGTAAAAGACCGCGAAGCCCAGGATCACGGGCGCGGGTGAAAGCCCCATCACCGCAATGGCGCCAAGGGTGATCGGCAGCAATGTGCCAAGGTCCCCTAGGGCTCCGCTGACTTCACTGGAATTGACGGCGAACGTGTGGCCTCTCGCTGTTGCCATTATCGGCTGGCCGCCTGCGCGTCATTGACAGCTTGCAGGATACTGCTACGGATGCAGGGAGGCAAAGCGGCCGGTCGCGGGAGGCGACTGGTTCCGGCCCCGACCCGTTCCGAGTGGCCGGCAGGTGGCTTCAAAGTAGCTCGCCCGGCCACCGATTCGTCGGCGAGTTCGTGCAGAGGCGCATCAAGGGGGCAATCCATGTCAGCTACGGCGCCCCCGGAGACGGGGATCGGGGACACGGCTCCGGACGAGAAGGTGCCCTTCGTCTCTTACTGCGCGGCAGGAATAGCGTAACACGGACTAGCCGACTGCCAACCCTTGCGTTTACCCGTTACCTTGCGCCCGATGACAATGCCGGATGCCGGGCCCTGCGCCGGAGAGTAACGGGTGATAGCCGGTCGCTTGGAGCCCATCTACCGGAAAAGGACGGTTTTCAGGAGGGCCGCGATGTACTACTGGACATGCTGGATGGACGATGCCTCCATCGATCGCTTTCGCCGGGAGCTCGGCGTTTCCGGCATCCATAACCGTGTGGAGGTGCCGGCGGAGCATGACCTGCCACCCTCCCACGCCAGGCAGGTGGCGTTCGACGCCTTCATGGTGCTTGCCCGGCAGGAGAATCCCGAACTCGATTCCGAGCGTATGCATGCGCTCAGGGAAGAGCTCGAAGTGTATTGCGAACCGTCCCCTGGTCAGAACTGAGCACTCAACAGAATCCACCTGCCGCACCCGGATTCTCCGGGGGCCGGGAGAGGGCACTGCCTGCCTCGCGTATGACTGCCGCGGATCGCCAGGAGACGCGGACGGCAGAGTCGGGGCATATTGCCGCTCGTGCGACTTGTTGACCCGGTCGATCCGGGCTAGGCTCGACGACCTTGCCGGATTTTCGCGGAGTATGAGCACGTCCCGGTTTCGTCACCCCTCGGTGACGCGACGACGGCTAGCGCTCCTTCCTCGCCCCCTGCCGCAGTAGCCCGGCAGGACAGCGGGTCATCGCGATACTTCGTGAAAGCCTGGTGGAGCACCCCTCTGCCGAGGGTGCCTGGTGGCGGTTCGCCGGTAGGGGATGCATCGGCGGCCCGGCTTCAGGAGGCAGCGAATGAACCAGAGCGGTCGTTCAGGCTCGCAAGAGCCGGATCAGAATCTCTACACTCTGCTGGCGAGCCGAGTGAGCGGCAAGTCCGACCGGATCTTCCTGGATCAGCCGGGATTCCCTCCCCGGAGCTACGGTGACATGCTCACCCAGGCGTCACGCCTGTTGCATCGACTGCGCCAGCGCGGCGTCGAACCGGGTGACCGGGTGATCGTGCAGGTGGAGAAGTCGGAGATGGCCATCGCGCTGTACCTTGCGTGCCTCGCTGCCGGCGCGATCTTCATCCCCCTCAATACCGCTTACACGCGCAGTGAACTCGCCTATTTCCTGGATGACGCG